>JAYRVN010000248.1:0-5227 GCA_041918535.1 Chloroflexota bacterium | reverse complement strand
TGTCCACAATTCATCGGGCCGGTCGGTGTGATTTGAGCTTGTTTCAATTGGGTCTGCGCTTCCTCGAACACCTTCTCAATGAAGATTTATACATCCCGTTCGAGCTTGGAATACCCAATTAAAAAGTGTACGGTAGTGAAGGTTGCGGGGGGGGTGGGGGTGAGTGTCAAGTTCATTCTCTCACCAAGCGCCGGTTGGCCGTTGGGCCTGACAACGCTGAGAAAAAACAACTTCCCGGCCCTCGTTGGGTGACGAAGTCCGGGAAGTTGCAAAGACGCCCTCACTTACTCAGGGCGTGGGTTGGCTGCGTGACGCGTACGCGTCTTACGGTTGATTCACCGTGATACTCGTGCCGTTGCTGTCGCCGTCCGGGTCGTGATTAGCCCCGGCGTCATAGGTGTAGCCGCTCTTGACTGCGCCGGTCACCGTAAACGTAAGACTCGGCACGCTATCGGCGGCGAGTGTTAGCACCCGGCATTTGCCCGTTGCATCCGTGGTGCATGTGTGCGAGCCAGAGCCGGGAAAATCGAACGTGATCGCCACGCCTGCCAGAGGGGCATGATTCTGGTCGTGCGCCGTCACAAACGTGCCGCCAAACCAACGGGTGCGCGCATTGCGGCTCCCGCCGTCCAGATCGCCGATATGCATGGTGGACGCGGTGCCCTCGCCCATATAAGTGCGGAAGGCGAAGTCCCAGTTTTCCCCACCATCAAAGGCTGCTTCGTTCAGCCATAATTGGCCACGCGAATAAAGACCGGGGAATGCATTGCCGCACAATCCAGCGCCGGTATCGTTGCCCTGAACGCCGATCACGAAGCTTTGCTCAGCGCCCATCACGATATTGGCGGCTGAAGTGTCAATATTGACCCAACCCAGGGTTGAGACTGTGATGGTGGTGTCAAAGTCATTGGCGTCGTATTGCCAGGGCGCGCCCACATTGATCCACAGGTGGACTGTGCCAGGGCTGTTGAAGTTCAGGTCGAAGCTGGTCAACTGGCCGGCCACACCCGTTTTCACTTCTTGCTGCCAGATTAGAGAACTGGCGCTGCCGTTGTATCCGGCATTGGTGCAGTCAGACTGCTGGTCGAGCGCATTGATGCGATCACTCGGCACAGGGGTCCTATCGGGCGCCTGCGTGATCAGCCAACTGGCTTTCCCTTCGGCCGCGCTGGCCGCGCCCACCACCACAAACGCCATTACGAGTAACAAAACAAGCCACATCTTCTTCATTATCTTCCTCCAACTGAATTAGGGATTATTAACAAGGTTCTTTCGGAAGCTGTCGAACGTTTAACAGCGCCCCAACGGCGGCGCTAAATAAGCTAAAGTCTATTCAGGACTTCTGAAAGAGACCGTGTTGCCGGGTGAAAAGGGATGCATTATCGGATGGGGCGCGCCAACCACACCCTGCCCCTGGTGACCATGACAGGCGCTACGTCAATAGAAAAAACCTGAGGCGGTAACCAATCTAACAGCATTAACAACCTTGGGGTCGCGCGGGTGTGGGGATAAAAATCTAGCTACCATGCCGCGCCCAGCTTATTCGCCGGACATCAAGGACAGGTGCATTATATGCCTTAGTCACCGGCTTGTCAATTGCGGTTTTGGGTTTTCAGATAAGTTGCTGCTTGTCACGCGCCGATATTTTGCCTACACTAAGAGTCTATGAGTGAACATGACCCGCCGCTATACCGCCAAATCGCCGCCCGGCACTTTCAGGATGCGCGACGGCAAGCCTGGTTGACCGATGTGGCGGCGCGCCTCAAGGGTCAGGCGCGCAAATTGCTGCCTTTTGAAGCGATTCGTTCGGAATTGCCGACCCAGACTCCTATTTACCTGGGCGTGCAACATATTCCGCTGGATAAGATCGTGGGCAGTTTAGGCCGCTATCGGGAGTTCACGCGCACATTCTTGCCTTTAAGCGACAGCCTGTTTGAGCGTTGGGTCAACGTTGAATCACTGGCCTTCACACGGGGTTGGCCGCCGATTGATGTCTACGAGATCGGCGGTGTCTACTTTATCAAGGATGGCAATCACCGCACTGCCGTGGCGCGTCAACTGGGGAATGACACCATTGAGGCGCATGTGTGGTCGTTCCCGGAAACGGTGACCATTGGCTCCGAAGATAAGTTAGATGAGGTCTTGATCCGGCTAGGCGAGCGCAATTTCATGCGTAAGACCAACCTGGATCAAGGCTTTCCTGAACATGGCATCCGTTTCACCACGCCGGGCCGCTATAGCGAGTTGTTGCGCCAGATTGAGTGGCTGCAAGAGATGCTGTCAATCATTGATGAAGAGGAGAAAAGTTATCCAGAGGCCGTTACCGCCTGGTATGAGATGGTTTATTTGCCGACTATTCAGGTGATCCGAGATACCGGTCTGTTGGAGGACTTTCCCGGCCGCACGGAAGCGGATTTATTCGTCTGGCTCTCTATGCACCGCAAGCAGTTCGGCGACGAATATGTTGAGTATGAAACGTTGGGGGAATTGGCTGCGACCCTGGCAGCGCGCTATCGCGAACGCGGTTTGAACAAGATGGTGCGTCAGGTGCGCAATATGCTGGGTGGTGAGAATTTGCCGCCGTTGATTGAGCCTGAGGCGGCAGAGGAAGCGACCGGACGCGATGAAGAGGACGCAGGCTAAAGGCCCGGCCGTTTGGCGACCGGAAACGGCGGTGAGAAGGTTATCGAGCGCACGCGCGGGGCGCGCTGGGGCCGAGAGTAGTTGCCGGTCGGCCGGCGGTGGCCTGGGTGGCCTGAGCAGTTCGGGCAAATCTTTGATCAATCGCGCAAATTGTTATAACCTAACGGCACTGCGATATTTACTATCTAAGTAAGGAGAAGAAAATGAATCGCCGCAAGTTACTTGTTGTGTTGTTGGGCTTGCTGACCGTGCTGTTGCTGGCTGCCTGTGGGAGCAACAATGCGGGCAAGCCCTGTAGCGAAGCCACTGTCGCCGCTGGGGATAAGGTGGACCTGGGCGGGTGCACTTTGCGCGTGGCGGTGGAAAATGCTTATAACCCCTTCAACTTCATTGACACCACCACCGGAAAGGGCGTGGGCTATGATTATGATGCTTTCGCCGAAATCTGTACGTTGTTGAATTGCACGCCGGAATTCGTCGAGACGAGTTGGGACGCCATGGTTGCCATTATGGGCGGCGAAGGGGAGTTCGATACGTTCGATGTGGGCGCTGACGGCATCACGATCACCGAGGCGCGGGCTCAGCACGTGGACTTTTCCACCCCCTACATCCAGCTATCCCAAGTTTTGCTGGTGCGCAAGGATGAGAATCGTTTCACCGAGCCGGCGGAATTCGCCGCCAACCCCGACTTGCTGGTGGGTACACAGCCCGGCACGACCAATTACGATACGGCGGTTGAACTGGTTGGCGAGGCGCGGATCACGGGCTATGACCAGTTCGGCACAGCCGTTCAGGCGTTAATGAACGGGGATGTGGACGCCGTGGTGATGGATAACGTGGCCGGTTTGGGTTATGTGGGACAGAACCCGGACAAGGTGAAGATCACCGGCCAATCGCTTACCAGTGAGGAGCTCGGTTTTATTTTCCCCAAGGGCAGCCCGCTAACGGCGGCCGTGAATGGCGCGCTGTCTACGCTGGATGCGAACGGGAAACTAGACGAGCTATTTGCCAAATGGTTTAAGCCGCAAGGGTAACCGCATAGGCGTGACATGGCTGTGTACGTTTCTAGAGGCGTTTGGCAAGCTATGACCGGGCCCGGCGATGTCTTGATCGGCCGGCTGGATGGCCTGGCAAGGGCGCTGGGCGGACGCAGTTAGCTGAAAACTGTGGGGTGCGCGGAGATGGTTCGCGCACCCCTTTTTATTTTGGTTTGGGAGCAAGGAGCTATTATGTCGGCCGAATCGCCGCCTCTTTCACGCCCCCCGGGGTCGCGTTTGTTTCGGGCCTTGGATTCCATGGCTAACTGGCCCTGGTGGTTGCTGGTAGCTATCGCCATTGGCTTGCTGATTGCCTTTCAGATTATTACGGACGAGAAGACCGGGGCCATTTTCGATTTCCTGAAAGCCGGGTTTTGGGTCACGCTGCGGGTGGCCCTGACGGCTTACACGCTGGCCATTGTCATTGGCTTGGTGACGGGATTGGCGCGGGTCTCCAAGAATCGGTTCTTTTACAATGTGTCTTCGTTTTATGTTGAACTGATTCGCGGCGTGCCGATGCTGGTTTTGTTGTTTTATGTGGCGTTTGCCATTTTACCTTTGCTGGTGGACGGCCTGAATGCGCTGGGCGTCGGCGTCACCTCGCGTGATGTGAGCGCCATCACGCGGGTGGTGGTGGCGTTGGGATTGGGTTATGGAGCGTATTCGGCCGAAATTTTTCGCGCCGGCATCCAATCCATCGAACGCGGCCAATACGAAGCCGCCGGCGCTCTGGGCATGAGTTATCTCCAGACGATGCGTTTCATCGTTCTGCCGCAAGCTTTGCGCCGAGTGCTGCCCGCTCTGGGCAACGACTTTATCTCGATGATCAAAGATTCGGCCCTGGTGTCGGTGCTGGGTGTGCGCGACCTGACTCAGCTTTCCAAGCTCTATTCCAGCAGCACCTTCATCTACTTTGAGACGTGGAGCATGACGGCTTTCATCTACCTGTCGCTCACCGTCGTCCTGACCCGACTGGTGCGCTATATGGAGTCGCGGTTGCAACGCGCCTATCGCAATTAGAGGCGTGACCTGTCTGCCGGGCACGTCATTGTGGGAAGCGGTCGTATGGAACCTCTTGTTCTGAGCCGTTATAAACTGAACGCCTTTCTTGCCTGCCAACGCCGGTTCCAATTGCGTTATGTCACCCGGCTGGCCTGGCCCACGCCGCCCAACACCCCTTCCCTGACCACAGCGTTTGAGCGGGGCGAACGTTTTCACCGTATGCTGGAGCAACATTTCCTCGGCTTGCCGGTGACATTGCCGGCGGAGGCGGATGAGCGTTTCCGGCGCTGGTGGCGCGCATTTGAGGCAACGCCGCCGGCTATCCCGCCGGGTCGACGTTACCCGGAGATGAGTTTGTCGGTGCCGCTGGGTGAACATCTGCTTTTCGGCCGATTCGACTTGCTGGTGCTGAATGAGACGGAAGCGCACATTTTTGATTGGAAGACGGAACGTGAGCCGCGATCGGCCGAAACGCTGGCCGGCGATCTACAAACCCGGCTTTATCTGGCCCTCATCGCCGAAGGTTCGTCCGCCCTGGGGCGTAG
>JAYRVN010000247.1:0-3719 GCA_041918535.1 Chloroflexota bacterium | reverse complement strand
GCCGATCTAGCGGGCATACGCGGGCTAGGCCCCTGGCAACGGCAAACCTATGGCCCGGCGTGGCTGCAATTGTTAAGCCAGTCACCGACCAATAGCCGCCCTGCCGGTCGCAGACGCCATCGCGCCACCAACGAGCCGGAAGGTGAACAGGCCTGATGGCTCACGGATTAGCCTCATGTAAGCAGGTGTTCCATGCAAATTCAGTTTTTTGGCGCCGTTCGCACCGTTACCGGCTCCCAACATATGCTCACGGTGAATCGTCAGCGGATTTTGCTCGACTGCGGTCTCTATCAGGGCCGCCGTCAGGAAAGTTATGAGCGCAATGTGCGATTGCCTTACCCGGCGGCAGAGGTAGATGTGATGGTGCTCTCGCACGCGCACATTGACCACAGCGGCAATATCCCCAACCTGGTCAAGAGCGGCTTCCGGGGCGACATTATCTGCACGACGCCCACGTATGACCTGAGCGCCATTATGTTGCGCGATAGCGCGCACATCCAGGAAGCAGATGCGGCTTATCTGACCAAGCGATTCAACCGGCAACAAGGCCCACCGCCTGTCGGGCCGTTGTATACCCTGATGGATGCGGCCAAGAGCTTGCGTCACTTCACCACGCTGGCCTATGGGCGCAGCCGCGAGATTGCGCCGGGGGTGCAGCTGACGTTCTATGACGCCGGGCACATTCTGGGTTCGGCAATTGTGGTATTGGAGATTGAGGATCAAGCCACGAAACAGTCGCGGCGGTTGGTGTTTAGCGGGGATCTGGGGCGCTCGAATCGGCCGATTCTGGCCGACCCGACGCCAATAGAATCGGCCGATATTTTGCTCATCGAAAGCACTTATGGCGACCGCGAACACGAAAATGACGACCAGGTAGATGAACAACTCACTCGCATCATCAACGACACCGTGCGCCGCAGCGGCAAAGTCATCGTCCCGGCCTTCGCCGTCGGCCGCACCCAGGAATTGGTCTATCGGCTGCACCGGCTAATCGAAGCCGGCAAAATCTCTGCCAACCTGCCTGTCTACGTGGACAGCCCGCTCGCTCTCGACGCCACTAGCATCTACCGGCTGCATTCCGAAGTCTATGACGCCGAACTCACCCGCTTCCTGAAAACCCAACGGCATGGCGACCCATTCGGTTTTGACCGCATGGTGTTTGTGCAATCGGTCGAAGAATCCAAAGCGCTCAATCGGCTCACCCAACCCGCCGTGATCATCAGCGCCAGCGGCATGGCTGAGGCGGGACGCATTTTGCACCACCTCGCCAACAACATTGAAGACCCGCGCAACACCATTCTGATTGTCGGCTGGCAAGCGCCGGACACGTTAGGTCGTCGTTTGGTGGATGGCGTGCCGCGCGTGCGCATTCTGGGGGACGAGTATAAGGTCAAAGCCGAGGTGCAAACCATCAGCGGTCTGAGCGCGCACGCCGACCGCGGCGAGTTGCTCTCTTGGGTCAGCCATTTTGAAAAGCCGCCGTCGCGCACGTTTGTCGTGCATGGCGATGAGCCGGTCTCGCTGGCCTTTGCCGACACCTTGCGGCAACACGGGCTGCCGGATGTCGTTGTGCCCACTTTGGGGCAACTGTGCCCAATTTAACACCGGGATTGTGGGCCAATCAACCGCCGGCGCGTAGCGCCATTGACACAGCGGCTTGTCTGTTTGCGGTATACTGAGCGTAGCAATAGGCGCTAAAAGCTCTTAGCATGCAGGTGTGGTGTGCAGGGATAGCTGCCGGCGACTTCTTCTCCGCCAACGCGGCCCAGGCCCGGCCCCAGCCCAAGCTCATGTTTGTGTGTGCCGCATTGCCTTTCGTATCGTCGCCCGCGCCCACCAGGGCGCGGTTTGGCGTTAAGAACCCGGCGCGGCGGCTACCCGCTCACATGGCCGTAGGGAAATCGAAGAACTCAACCGCCAGGCCAAACTTTTCACTCAGGTGACGGCCAAGCGCGCGCACACCGACGGTTTCTGTGGCGTAGTGGCCGCCAAAAATGACGTTGAGACCCAAGTCAGCGGCGGCCCAATAGTGGCTATGGGAGGTCTCGCCGGTGAGGTAGGTATCGGCCCCAAGGCTCTTGACAAGGCGCTCCTGGCCGGCCCCGCCGCCGGAGAGGATGGCGACCCGCCGCGTCTGCGCCGGGCCATGCGCCAACACACGAGCTTGGGTGTGGAGCCGGCTGTTCACCAGGGCAACGAAATCCGGCAGGGATTTTTCGGCCGACAATGTCCCCACCACCCCCAGCGCCGTGCCATTAAACGACCCCCACCAACGTTCCACCGACACATCCAACAGCTGCGCCAACACCGCATTGTTACCCACCTGCGGATGGGCGTCCAACGGCAGATGCGCTGCGTATAGATGGATATTGTGGCTGAGCAGATCGCGCACGCGCCGCCCTAGCGGGCCGCTGATGCGCTCCACACCGCTCCAGAGCAGACCGTGATGCACAATCAGCATATCCGCCCCCCAACGCGCTGCCGCCGCGATCACCGGGGGCGCCACATCCACGGCCAGGGCAATACGGGTCACGCTGCGCCCTTCGGCCTCGACCTGCAACCCCTGGGGGCCGTAATCAGGAATCTCGGCGATACGTAAATAGGCGTCTAGATAAGTAACCAGATCGTCGCGTTGCATGGATAACCTTCGTCAGCTGCGGGCTGTGTGAAAATTTGATTGACACCGCTTTGAATCGCGTGCTATACTGCACACGGTTATGGGCACAATAAGCGTCCGGCTGCAGGAGCCGGTATTGATCCTCAACGTGAACTACGAGCCGTTGCATGTCTGCAATACGCGGCGGGCATTGGCGCTGTTGATTGCTGCCAGGGCGGAAATCGTCTTGAATGGCCGGGGAAAACTGCGAGCAGGATCGGCCGAATTCGATCTCCCCTCCATCATCAAATTGCGCCAAATGATCCGACGCCCGCATCCCCACCTGGCCCTTTCCAAGCGCGAGATTCTCCAACGAGATAATTACGTCTGCCAATATTGCGGCCGACACAGCAATTTGATCACCATTGACCACATCATCCCCCGACATCTCAACGGCCCGCATACCTGGCAAAACCTCGTCGCCGCCTGCTACACGTGTAACCGGCGCAAAGGCGGCAAGACGCTTGAACAGGCCAACATGACATTGTTACGCCCGCCGTATGAGCCGTCGCCCACAGCCCGCTATCGCTTCGGCAAATATCTGACCCAACGCGCTGAATGGGAACCCTTTATTGAGGGCTGGTAGCGCGCAATCGGCCGAAATGACAGGCTAGGCCGCCGGGATAGCCTGACGCAGTTGATAATTACGCCGGGCCAACTCCACGATACGGGGTAAACCGGCATCTAATAAGCGCGTCACATCCTCAGCCATCTGTTGATATTCCGCCAGTCCCCCGCCATAAGGGTCCGGCACATCAAACCGCCTACCTATCATCTCGGAAAGCTGGTAAGTTTTCTGTTTCGCTTCGGGAAACTCCAGACAGATAGCCTCAACATGGCTGGCCGTCATACACAGCACCAAGTCTGCCTTGTTCAGCATTTGGGCGTCGAGCATGCGCGCGCGATGATTGGACAAATCTAGCCCGCGTTCTTGCGCCATCTGAATGGTGAAGCGGGCGGCGCCGCGTTCCAAAGTCGCCCAGGTTCCGGCCGAATCTACCGTCCAATCCGTGGAATCAGACTGGGCTATCAACTTCTGGCGTAATAACGCTTCGGCCAGGGG
>JAYRVN010000246.1:0-2278 GCA_041918535.1 Chloroflexota bacterium | reverse complement strand
TGGTGATGGACATCTCCGACCGCGTGGTTGTGTTGGATTTCGGCAGCAAAATCGCCGACGGGACGCCGGCAGAGATCAAGAATAATCCGGCGGTGATTCAAGCCTATCTAGGCGAGGCTTAATTGCCGACCGCTAGGTTAGGCAGTTTTGGCTATGTGGTTTAAGGCTATGGACGATCCCCAAACGCTCCCCCAATTTTTCGCGCAAAAAGCCGGGCTATATGGCCCGGCCAAAGTGGCCCTGCGCCAAAAAGAGCTTGGCATTTGGCGCGAGTTTTCCTGGCAAGAGTCGTATGCCCAGGTGCGCGCCTTTGGCCTGGGCTTGCTGGCCTTAGGTATGCGGCGCGGCGACCACATCGTCACAGTTGGGGACAACGACCGCCAATACTTGTGGGGTTATCTGGGCCTATTAGCCGTGGGTGGCGTGCAGGTGGGACTCTACACCGACGCCAATGCCAATGAGATCGCCTATATCGTGGCCCATAGCGACGCCCGGTTTGCGCTGGCTAAGGATCAGGAGCAATGTGACAAGCTCTTAGAGATTCGCGATCAGATTCCGGCTGTGCAGCGGGTGATCTATTGGGATGATCGCGGCTTGTGGAATTATAACGATCCCTGGTTGATTGCCTTTGATGAAGTACAAGCCTTAGGCCAGACCTTACCGGCGCAGGCGTCTAACCGTTTTGAACAGGAACTGGCGCTGGGGCGGGGAGAGGACACGGCCGTGCTGTGTTACACATCCGGCACAACCGGCCTGCCCAAAGCCGCTATGTTGTCGCATACCAATTTGATCCGGGCAGCGCAATGTTACCAGCAAGTAGACCCGCGCTATGATACGGATAATCACGTTAGCCTGTTGCCGATGGGCTGGATTGGCGAACACGCCCTGGGCATTGCGCCGCACGTGACGACCGGGGTGGTGATGAATTTCCCGGAAGCGCCGGAGACGGTACGGGCTAATGTGCGGGAGATTGCGCCCGAGGGGATTCTGTATAATTCACGCTTGTGGGATGCGCTGTTGAGCACGGTGCAGGTACGCATTCAAGATTCCTCCTGGCTCAATCGCAAGTTATACGAAGGGTTTCTGCCGGTGGGGTATGCGGTGGCCGACCGGAAGTTTAGCCGTCAGACGGTGGGGTGGGGGTTGCGGGCGTTATATCGGATGGGGGATTGGCTGGTTTTTCGGCCGATTCGGGATCAAATCGGTCTTGCGCGTCTCCGCTCGGCTTACACGGCCGGCGCCGTCCTTAGCCCCGACGCCATGCGCTTTTTCCACGCCCTGGGTGTCAATCTCAAACAAATCTACGGCTCCACCGAATTAACCGGCGGCGTCACCATCCACCGGGATAACGACATCAAGACCGGCAGCGTCGGTCAGACTATCCCCGAAGCGCGGGTGCGCATTGCCGAGGATGGGGAGATACAATTGACTGGGCCGACGCTTTTCCAGGGGTATTACAAAAGCCCGGAAAAATCGGCCGAAGCGCTGGCAGTGGACGCCGACGGCACGCGCTGGTTTCGCACCGGCGATGCCGGCTATCTGGATGAAGACGGTCATATCATCTATCTCGATCGCGTCAAAGAGATGATCACTCTCTCCAACGGCGAGAGGTTTTCACCCCAATTCATTGAAGGGCGGCTTAAATTCAGCCCTTATATCCAGGATGTGATGGCTGTCGGCAGCCCGGAACGCGATTTTGTTACCGCGATGATCGTCATCGCTTTTGACAATGTCGGCTCCTGGGCAGAAAAAAACCATCTCAACTACACCACCTTTGTAGACTTATCGCAAAAGCCTGAAGTGTATGACCTGGTGAAACAAGCCGTTGTGCGCGTGAATGAAAATTTGCCGCCGACCGGGCGGGTACGCCGCTTTGTGTTAATGCACAAACCCTTTGACGCCGACGAGGCGGAAATGACCCGTTCGCGCAAGTTGCGCCGTAATGTGCTCTACCAACGTTATGACGAAATGATTGAGGCGATGTATCGCGGTGACGAGGCGTTACGCGTGCGTGCGCCGGTGCGCTATCAGGACGGCACGGAAGGGTTTGTGGAAACTTCGGTGCGAATTGCGGTGATGGATTGGGCCGGCGGAAGAGAATCGGCCGAATTCCCCACCCGGCGCGGAGAATGATCCTATGAACTGGCAGTTATTCCCCCAATTCTTTGCCACAGGCATCCTCAACGGTGGGCCGATCGCGCTCATCGCCCTCGGAATTGTCCTGGTTTACAAATCCTCAGAAGTCTTCAACTTCGCCCACGGCCAAATGCTACTGGTG
>JAYRVN010000245.1:0-1506 GCA_041918535.1 Chloroflexota bacterium | reverse complement strand
TTCGGCGCGTGGCGGCGGCAGCGCCGTGTATGCCCAAGGCGGCGGCGTACCGGCCAGCGAGGTTGAAGTGCAGGCGGCCATCACCGCGGCGGTTCAACGCTTGCGCGGCAACGCCCAGGTATGACATTCCCGGCAGAATTGCCACATCCCAGGTCAACTATGGAAGAATTGGTTAAAGATATTCACATCGAAACCGGCTATGAAGGCGTCAACGTGGGGGTGATTGTCACACCGACGGGAGTCATCTGCGTGGATGTGCCCTCCTATGCGCGTGATGCGCGGGACTGGGCAGCGCGTATCCACCGCCTGAGTCCCTACCCGGTGCAGTATTTGATTCTGACCGATTGCCACGGGGATCGCATTTTGAATACACGCTGGTTGAACGCCCCGATTATTGCGCATCAGGTTTCGGCCGAACAGTTGCGCAATTACGAAAAGAAATACCCCACCCAACTGATTGACAGCCTGGCCATGCGCAACCCACATCGCGCCCGCGAACTCAGCGCCGGCCCGGTGGAACATCCAGCCATGAGCTTTAGCGGGGAAATCACGCTTTTCAAAAGCGGTCGCCAGATCACCCTCCGGCACGCGCCAGGGCCTATGGTAGGGCATTGCTGGGTGCTGTTGCCTGATTTTGGCGTCGCCTTTGTCGGCGACACCCTCTCGGTCGGGCAACACCCCTTGCTGCGTGACCCCACCAGCGCCGCCTGGCTGGCAAACTTGCGCTGGTTAGCCCAGGCTCGCCAATATATCTTCGTCGTGCCGGGTCGCGGCCCGATGCAAGACAAATCCGCAATCCAGACCGTCATCGAATATCTGGAAACCATGCGCGGGCGTATGGCCGAGCACATCAAAGCCAATCGCGGGCGTGACGATATGGCTGAGCTCATTACGGAACTGTTGCCCTATTTCCCCCATGATCCACGACCTCCGGATTGGCTGCGTCAACAAATGAAACTGGGTTTGGGCTATCTGTACGATGAGGTAAAATCCCAAGCATGATTCGACAGCGCAACAGGAATGTCGGCGCGCTCCGGGGGACTCAAAAAAAGCCCCGACGGTGGCAAGGGTGATCCCATTGAGCGTCCGGTTCTTAGAACAGCCTGGAGCCTCGGCGCGCCAAATCTGTGTGAAACCTTTCGCCGCCGGCTGTGGCGTCGCCGACTGAAGGCCCCGTCTCCAGACCTCTCGGCAGTCGAATGAGTCTGGCTAATCTGGATGAGGAGAGAACTAATGCCCGGCAACATTGCGCCAATGACGGCGGTCCAGGCGCTCCGATCTATTCCATTCTTCTCCCAGTTGGACTCCAACCAGTTACGCGACCTCTCGCGGGCGGTTGTGGCGCGTCGTTTTGGCGCCGGGCAGGTAATTTTCCACCTCGGAGACCCTGGCGGTTTGCTCTATATCATCAATCGCGGCAAGGTGAAAATTTACTTCCCGAACACCGAGGGCTATGAGGTTGTGCTCACCATTTTGGGTGATGGGGATTTTTTTGGCGACCTGGCG
>JAYRVN010000244.1:0-5411 GCA_041918535.1 Chloroflexota bacterium | reverse complement strand
GGCAGATAACGTGCACAAAGTTGAGATTCAAGGCAGAACAGGTCAGCATCTCATCTTCCCTGGCGGCAAATAACTCGCTCTTTCCAGGGAAGGCTTTCAAACCCAAAATTACATGCGTTTAGGAGGAGTACTTATGTCTCTGGTGCGTCGGTTCTTTGGCATTTTCATCATCGTCGCGGCGCTCATCGGCGTCGTTGTGGGTGTCGGCTGCGCCATCGTGGGCCGCCAGGTCGCCGATCAAGTGGCTGTCGGCGTCGGCGATACCCTCTCGCTGGTAAATCAGAATCTGCAACCGGTTGAGGAAGCGCTGCTCCTGGTACAAGACAGCATGCGCGATGTCAACCAGGGTATCGGCAGCATCCACCAAACCACCCTGACCCTGGCCAACATTCTCACCACCACGCGCCCCTTGCTGAGCGAAGTCAGTCTGATGACCGGCCAGGATGTGCCCAATAGTATTGAAGCCGTGCAGGCCTCTATCCCGTCGCTGGCTTCGGTAGCCGGCACAATTGACAATACGCTGACCGCATTAAGCCAGTTCAAGATCAATCAGAGCATCTTGGGCATCAACCTGGCCTTCGACCTGGGCGTCGAGTATAACCCCGAAGTGCCGTTTGCGGATTCCGTGAATCAGATCGGGGCCAGTTTTGAGGGATTGCCCGATCGCTTGCGGGCGGTTGCCACAGAGATAGATGTGGCGAACGGCAACCTGGAGAGGATTGGCGGCGACATTAAGGCAGTCTCGCTCAGCATCAAGAATTTACAGGGACAGATGGAACTGTTCCCTGGACTCCTGGATCAATATATTCAGGAGATTGGCGCGATCAAGACCAATCTGGCCGGCAGTCAGCAAGTGATCCTGGCCCAATTTGACATGATCAAGCTGGCGATCACCCTGATCGGGGCGTGGTTTGCCCTGACGCAATTTGCGCCGCTATATGTGGGCTGGGGCTTGTTGCGCGGGCAATCTGCCTTTGAAGATGACGACGAGGAAAATTCGGCCGAATAATCTCCTCCCACCCAGGCCCGGCAGTCACCCCCGGCTGCCGGGCCCTAAGCCACCCGCCATGCGACAAAAAGCCCCAGCCCGCGCCTCCGACAAGGAAAGCCCCTCTTCTGGCCGTGTCGCCATCATTGTGGCGATCATCGGACTGGTGGGCACGCTGGGCGCAGCCCTGATCACCGTCTCAGGGGAACGCGGTGACCGCCTTGCCCCAGCCTCGGCCGCCACCAGCCCTGTCACCCCGGTCCTATCTCAGGCCGCCGCCGATGACACCAGGTGCCTGGAACAATTCTTCGCCGATATTGATCCGGCCGGCCGCGTAGCGCTTGCCGTCGGCGTCAGCCAACAAGACATATACTTCCCGCCTGAGGCGCTTACCCAACCGACCCCCATTGGGCCAATCGGTCTGTCGCTCACAATGGGCCTGCAAACGGTGGGCGGCCTGAAATTTATCTTTGCGCCCGCCAGCCAAACATTTGAAATTCTGGACATCGTGGATGCCGATTGCCACAAGGTGGACGACGCGATGAACCTGACCCGATCCGGCTCCGGTCGCCTTCTGCAAAACTGGGATGCTCTGGGCTTTGACCTGCTATCAGGCAGCGTGACGATACGCTTCGGCCTGAACGGCCCGGACCACTTTAGACTCAGCTCCCGGGCCGTGGGTGGGTAAACCCATGCCCAGTCAGCCGATACCGGAGCCGGCATTCTGCCTGCATCACGCGCCAACCCCACTCGCCTGTAGCGGTCTCCGCCTTTGGGGGCTTATAGCCTGGCTCGGCCTGGTCTGGCTGGCCGGGTGTCAAACAGCCGGCCCGGAGGCGACGCGCACTCAGCCGGCTACGCTCTCCCGGTTGCCGACGCCCACCTTGGCAACCGCCCCAACGCCGGCGCCGACCGCCCTCCCCCCCCCGTCTCCCACGCCCGAGCCGCCGACGCCGACCCCGCTACCTACGGCTACGCTACCCCCCTCGCAACAGTGGGACCTAGCACAGACCGCTTTCGACGAGGGAGATTACGCCACCGTCATCGCCCAATTAGAAGCCTATTCAGCCAACGCCCAGGCGGCGACGCCCATAGCCGTGCGACGGTTGCTGGCGCGCGCCTACAGCTTGAATGCCCAATGGCCGCAAGCCATAGAGCATTGGCTGCGCCTGTTAACCCTAGCGCCGGAAGAGGCGGATACGCTCTTTTTCCTGGCGGAGGCTTACCGCGCTCAGGCTAATTGTGAGCGGGCCTTACCTAATTACCGGGACTTCTTGCAAGCCAGACCGACGCTGGCGGCGTACATCCAACCACGCATCGCCGAATGTCGGCTGGCGTTAGGTGAGCGCGAAGAGGCCAGGTTGGCCTATGCGGCGGCCGATCAGGCAGAGGCGCATTACCTGACGATTTATGCCAACCGCGTGGCCCTGGCGGATTTATATATGGCGGACGGTGACTATTTAGAGGCGGCCGAACTGTATGCCAAAATCCGCGATGCCGCCCAAACCCCTTTCACTCGGGGCGAAATGACCTATCAAGCAGGCAACGCCCTGATCCTGGCGGGCAACACCCAGGAGGGCTACGCCGAATATCGCCGAGCCGTTCAGGATTATCCCGATCTGAATACCAGTTATCTAGCCTTACTAAGCCTGGTAGCGGCGCAGGTGGCCGTTGACGATTATCAGCGCGGGCTGGTTGATTACTATGCGCAAGCATATGCGCCGGCTGTCGAGGCTTTTGAGCGTTATCTGGCCGCCAACCCTACCTCATTCAGGTCAGATGCCCGGCTGTATCTGGGCCGGAGTTACGCCGGGATGGGTCAAGTCGATCAGGCTTTGGCCCAATTTGAGCAATATGCCGAGATTGATGCCGGGGCGGCGCCGGTGGGTTGGCTGGCCATGGCAGAGTTGCTGGCCCGCCAGGGCCGCGCGGCAGAGGCCATTGAACGGTACAGCCGGATCGTCGCCGAATACCCCGGTCATGCGCGGGCGGCAGAGGCCGCGTTGGCCCGGGCGCGACTGGCGGCAACCGAGGGCGATACAGCTCAAGCCGTGACGTTTTATCAGCTGGCGGCGGAACAATTCCCTTCGGCCGAATCCGCCCCGGAAGCCTTGTTCATTGCCGGCCGTCTCGCCTGGAATCGGCAAGACCGCGACCGGGCCATCCAACTATGGCAGCGCGCAGCGGAGAATTACCCGCAAGCCCCATACGGCCAGGCAGCCCTGCTCTGGTGGAACCGCGCCCAACCGGAGACGCAGGCTGCGCGCCCTTTGCCGCCGCTGCGCAGCAGCTACTATAATCTGCGCTTGCACCACCAGCAGGCCGGCGTGACGCCCTTCCCGCCGCCGCAGGCGATCAACCTGGGCAACAGCCGGGTGCAAGACCAGGCGGGCGCGGAAGCCTGGCTGCGACAACGCTTGAACGTGGCGGCCGGAACGGAAGTGGGGGTATTATCGGCCGAAATTGCCGCCGACCCTCGCCTTGTGCGTGGCGCTCAACTCTGGCATCTTGGCCTGCAAACGGAAGCCGGCCGCGAACTCGACGCCTTCCGCGCCGCTTACCGCCAAAACCCTCTGGTTAGCTACCAATTAGCCCTCGTCTTTCGCGATCTCGGCCTGTATCGCCTATCCATCGTAGCCGCCGCCACCCTCCTCGGGCTAACCAACACCGACCCCCTGGATGCGCCGCCTTTCCTCGGCAGCCTGGTCTATCCGGTATACTACGCCGATCTCATCCTGCCGTTGGCGGCTGAGTACAACTACGATCCCTTGCTACAATTCGCGCTGGTACGCCAAGAAAGCTTGTTTGAGAGCTTTGCCACCTCAAGCGCCGTCGCGCAGGGCTTGGCGCAGGTTATCCCTTCCACCGGCGAGTATATCGCCGGTCGGCTCGGTCATTCCGACTTCGATAACAGTGACTTGTATCGGCCGATTGTGGGCCTACGCTTCGGGGCCTATTACCTATTTGAGCAACTCCAGACCTTCGACGGCTACGCGCCCGCCGCCCTGGCCGCTTACAACGCCGGTCCGGGCAACGCGGCTCGCTGGTATCGCGCTGCCGGTGATGATCTAGATGAATTCATCGAAGCGATCACCTTCAACGAGACCCGGTTGTATGTGGAACGCATCTATGTCGGACACAGCATTTACCGCGCCCTTTACGGGAACTGACACAGCTTGACCTTGTCCGGGAAAAACGCGTATGGGAACCAACTTTGACTGGCGCACCGACGATGACCATGGCTGGAATGTCAATGCGACCGAGCCGCCGAATGAGCCAAACTATCGCCGTTGGCTGATTCTGGCTGCCGCGCTCTTGCTGCTGCTCGGCGCGGGTTATATCGGTTTCCGCCGCTTCAATGCGCGCGTTCAGGCCACGGCGCTAGGGGTGGAGAACAACGTGCGCTCCAGTTATACGCTGATTCACACCGCCGGCAGGCGTGGTGACAGCGAGGTATTCGACACCCTGCTATCCGGGCGCGATCCGCTCTGGACCGACGCTATGCAACAGTTGGCGGAACGCAATCTCTGGCACGACCTTTCACCATTGGGCTTCGCGCTGGTTGATCAAGCGCCGGTCATCCAGGCGGTCAACTTATCCCCCACTCTCGCTTCGGCCGAAGTGTCCGGTCAGTATACGTATGTCGTCAACATCGGCAATGGCTTGACGCAAACCGTGGCCCTGGAACATACGGATACCTTTCGCCTGGGGCAAGCACGCTGGCTGCTCGCCCCGCCGGACGCCGACTTTTGGCAAAGCACAACCGTTTTGAATGGGCCTGACATTCAGATCACCGGTCCCACCCGTGACGAAGCGTTGTTTCTCCCCATTCTGCGCAACCTGGAAGCCACCTTGGCCGATGTTTGCCGGCGCGATCCGGGGTTGGGTTGTCCGGCCGAGATACGCGTCAAGATCATGCTGGAACGCGAGCCGGCCAGTCTGGTCAACCTGCACGACCCGCAAACGCTGCAGCTTGAGGATGGCGTGGTCACACTCCCGACCCCTTCCCTGCTGGGCCTGCCGCTAGATGATGCCGGGTCGGAGGCTTTGGTGCGGGGGTATGTGCGAATGATCACCAACAGCGTGGTGGCGGACTTGTTGGGATATCGTTGTTGCCGGCAGGTAGGTTTCTTTCAAGCTTTGACCGATTGGCGCTTGATGGAGGTGGGCCGGTGGGCATGGCCCCTGGATTCGGCCGATTATACCCAACTCTTTCGCCGCCAGTGGAGCCTCGACGACCTCCGCGGAACCTTCGCCAAAACCTCCCTGGCCGACCTGACGCCGGATGAACGCGTCGGCACCGTGCTCGACGGCCTCTACCAGATCGAGGCGTTCGTCGCGCGCGGCGGCATGGGCACGATCTACCGCGCCCGCCATACGCTGCTTGCCGACCGCGTGGCGATCAAGATCATCAATCCGCCGT
>JAYRVN010000243.1:0-8180 GCA_041918535.1 Chloroflexota bacterium | reverse complement strand
CGCCGCCTTGGGTGTTAAAGCCGCGTTCAGAAGCCGGCGCGATAGGCATTCGCAAATTGTCTGAGTCGGAACAGGTCTGGCGGGCGCTGGACGAATTGGGGGATAAACAATCCTTCTACCTGTTGGAGCAATTTGTGCCGGGTGACATCTATCATGTGGATTCCATTATAGCGGATGGAACGATTCATTTTTCGCCCGCGCACAAATACGCCAGGCCGCCGCTAACTGTTTCGCATGAAGGGGGCGTTTTCTCGACGCGTACTTTGCCGCGGGATGGGGATGAATATGGCCGGCTACAACAAATCAACCAGGATTTATTGACGGCGTTCGGTATGCGCCAAGGGGTGACCCATGCGGAGTTCATCCGCGGCGATGCTGACGGCCAATACTATTTCCTGGAAATCGGCGGGCGTGTCGGCGGCGCTAACATTGCAGATGTGATTGAACATGCCAGCGGCATCAATCTTTGGCGGGAGTGGGCGCGCCTGGTGGTGGCGGGTTTGCGCGGCGAACGCTATGTTTTGCCGGCGACGCGCGAGCGTTATGCCGGGAGCGTTATTTGTCTGGCGCAGCAGCAATGGCCGGACCTGTCGGCTTATAACGACCCCGAAGTCGTGTGGCGATTGAACAAAGAGTATCACGCCGGTTTGATTGTGGCCTCGCCCGATAGTGAACGGGTGGAGGGGTTGCTTAGGCGTTATATCGAGCGTTTCAGCGAGGATTTTCTGGCGATAGGGCGCTTGAAAGATGCGAAGCGCACCTATTCAGGCTAACAGGAATCGGCTTGCTACGTGCTTTGGCCCTCGGCCAGGGCGGCTGCCTGGGCGCGCCACCAGGCGGTCAGATCGCGGGCGCCGGCAGCATTGAGTTTGTGGCCGGTGTCGTAAGCGCGGTAATCCAGGCGGGCGCCGGCGCGGATGAGTTTGCTGGCGGCGTCTTCCGCTTTGGCGAGGGGAATGGTGGGGTCCTGACGGCCGACCGCCATAAAGATCGGTAAATCGAGCAGGGTAGGGGATTCGGCCGAATTTTCCTCCATCTCCGCCACAAACCCCAATAGTCCCGCCACCCCGCGCACCAAGACCTGCCTGCGCATAGCCATCGCGTAGCACAAGGCTGCCCCCTGGCTAAACCCCATCAAAAATAGCCGGCGCAAGTCGGCGTTGTATAGCTCCGGCAACACCTCAATGAACCGAGTCAAAGCCGCCATACCGGCGGCCAGATCCGTTACACTGGGCCAATCGCTGCCGGCGCGAATCTCCCAACTATACCCCCCCTGCGGGTCAACCAGCAGGGCGCGCGGAGCCACCACCAGCCAATTCTTGGGCAGCGTGCGGGCAAATACCCACATGACATCCTGCGAGCCGCTCCGTCCATGTACCAATATGACGGTAGGGTGGGGGCCGGCTGCCGCCGGTTCCCAAACGCGGTGCGCCAGCCCACTGCGTTCAACCGCAGGCCCGGCAGCTATCAATTGAGGTTCGAGCGTTTTCATCATGGGTTATAAAAAGATGAGGTGACCATTTGGCGGGCGCCAGCTGGTCACCTCGATGGGGGGGGAGCCAAAGTAAATATAGCATGGGGGTGATCCGGAAACAAACCGCGTGACTGACCATTGTGACTTTGATTGTACACTTTCCCGCCTGTTTTGATAGGTATAAAGAACGATTCCTGCCGATCGCCCCGTTTTTATCCGCTTGGGTTGTCAGAACGATAGGTTGAACGGGTATTCGAAAGAGTGTGAATGGAGTCTTCGGCAGGCGAACCATCATCGCAGAACGGGAAAAGAGGAAGATTCGGCCGATTCCGTTATAATGCTAATCGGATATTCCTTTCTCACCGGAGGCCAACGCATGTCAAATCCCTTCGCTGTTCACCACGCGCTGCTGATAATGGATATGGCATCGGCGCCAGCCGCCGCGCTTGAGCAGGCGGCAGACCTGCTTTGGCGCGCTTTTCAGGCGACCTCGCCGGCCTGGCCCGATTTGGACAGCGCCCGGCAAGAGGTGGCTGAGAATCTGGCTGCGGATCGTATCGGCCGAATCGCTCTTGACAATCAGGGCCAGGCCCTCGGCTGGATTGCCGGACAGAGTCAATATGACGGGAATGTCTGGGAATTACACCCACTGGTTGTGCATCCTGACCATCAGGCCCGGGGGATCGGTCGGGCATTGGTGACTGACTTCGAGACCCAGGTGCGGGCGCGGGGTGGCCTGACCATTTATTTAGGGACCGATGATGAGGCTGGGCGCACCAGTCTGGGCGGTGTTGATCTCTACCCGGACGTATTGGCCAGGGTGGGGCGCATCCGCAATCTGGAGCGCCATCCTTACGAGTTTTATCTGAAAATGGGTTACGCGCTTGTCGGCGTTGTGCCGGACGCCAATGGCTTCGGCAAGCCGGATATCATGCTGGCGAAGCGGGTCGGACGCCCCGAATGAGCGGGATTCAGCTTGTAACCGGCGCAACCAGAGCGATCTACCTGCGTATAGATGATGAACGATTGCACCAGAGGAGCATAACCAAATGACAACCCAAACACAACCCCGTTTAGAACGCCAGAACGGCATCATCGCCGGCGTGTGTGGCGGCATTGCGGCGCGTTTCGGCCTTAGCCCATTTATCGTGCGCCTGATTTTCTTTTTGTTGCTTTTGCCTGGCGGCTTGCCGGGCCTGTTGCCCTATGCAATCCTGTGGATTATTATGCCTGAGCGGCATGCCTGAGGCGGCTAAGCTTCTGCCAGGACACGCGCGGCCGTCGCCTGCGCCACTATGTCAGCAATCTGCGCCAGATGGCTATCATCGTGCATCAGCCCCAGCGCAAAGCGGCTGACGGCATTATGTACGCCGCGCGGCGTGACCTGAAAAATCGTCAGATGCGGCTCGTCCGGCCAGACATCCAAACACGCCAGACGCATCCGACGGCTTTCCTCGAGTCGGCACCGACAGGCGTTGATGGTTGTCATGGTTTGCCAGGCAACTTCAAAGCGGGAACGACCGTGAAATTCTACGCCACGCGCCAACTCGGCGGCAGTGAAGGCCGCTTCTTCGGCCGAGGCCGTGGTATGCGCAATCACGTGGCCCAGGGTCCAGGCCAGACCCACCTCCTTCGGATCAGTTGCATAAGTGTCGCCGGCTTGCGCGTCCAGGGGCGTGAAAACCACATCGGCATCCTGGCAGTCGGCCAGCAGCTTTAACATGGCGTCCACCATCTCATTGGTCAGGCGGCGCAAATCTGGGCGGGTGAGATTGGCGACTAATTCAGCCAGCGTTAGCTGCTTGTCGCGCACGGGTTGAAAATTTAGCATAGACCCCCTCAACAGTGAAGCAATCGCATAGCGGTTTGCGCTTTGGCGCTAAAGAGCTTCCCACGTGGCGCGCTCGGCCCCTTTCAGTCCGGCCGCTACCAGCCGGTATGAGTGATCGATCATTTCCCAGATCTCATCGTCGCTAATTGAGCCGTCGAGGAGAACCGTATTCCAATGCTGCTTATTCATGTGGTAGCCGGGCGTCACGGCCGGATAGGTGGCGCGTAGGAGTACGGCCCAATCCGGATCGCACTTCAGGTTTAGGCGGATGGGCCGTGAGTGCCGATCCGTCAGGGCGAATATCTTGCCCATGACCTTGAAGACCAGCGTATCGTCGTCGAACGGGAAGCTCTCACTCACCCCTTTATGGCGGTGACAATAGGCGCGCAGGTTATCGAGATCAATCATGGGTAGAAGTGGTCAACGGTGACATTAAAGAAGCGAAGATTGTTGCCGCCGGCAGATTCGAGCCGCGGCAACCTACGCAGGTAATTATAGGGTATAAAGGGTTGATGGGCGAACGGGTTGGAATCTGGATAGACGCCTTAACCGGGGAGGACGGCAGGTGGCGGCGTTGGCAGGGTAGGGGGAAGGCAGAGGATTTTTTCGGCCGAAACCCGCACTTCCACTTCTACTCCCTCCTCCCAACTCCCCTTTTCCGCCACCTCGAACATTAGCGCCTGACTGCCCACTTGCAGGCACACCTGATAATAGCGCCCGCGAAATGAAACCGCCTGCACCCGACCGCGCCAGACGATAGCGCCGGCGGCATCTAAGGCGTCGGGTCGAACTAGAAGCGTGACCGGCGTCTCCGGCGGCGGCAACTGCCCCGGCAGCCGGATAATTCCCAGCGCCGTCTCAATCTCACCCGGTTGCGCTGTCGTGCGCCCGGGTAACAAATTCTCCAGCCCCAAGAACTGCGCCACAAACGGCGTAGCCGGCTGCCGAAAAATCTCCTCCGGCGCGCCGATCTGCACCAACTGTCCGCGCTGTACAATCGCCACGCGATCCGCTACTGCCAACGCCTCGATCTGGTCATGCGTCACATAGAGCGCCGTGACGCCGACGCGCTTCAAGATGTCGCGGAGTTGCCGCATCAGGCGTTCACGCAAGGCGCGATCGAGCGAGCCTAGCGGCTCATCCAGCATGAGCAGACGCGGGCTAGGCGCCAGGGCGCGCGCCAACGCCACCCGTTGTTGTTCTCCACCGGAAAGCTGATCAATTTGTCGGCTATCGTAACCGCCCAGGTCAACCAGCGCCAGCATCTCCGCCACCCGTTGGGCCACCTGTTGGCGGGAATCACCGCGCATTTGTAGCCCAAAAGCCACGTTCTCATACACATTGCGGTGGGGAAAAAGGGCGAATTCCTGGAACATCAGGCCGAACTGTCGCTGATAGGGCGGCGCGTCCGCCAGGTTGCGGCCCTCAAACCAGACCTCACCGCTATCGGGCGGTGTCAGCCCGGCCACAAGGCGCAGCAGCGTGGTTTTGCCGCAACCCGACGGACCTAACAGGCAGACAATTTCCCCGGCGTTGACGCTCAGAGTAACGTCGGCCACAACCGCTTGGCCGCTATATGTTTTGGTCAGCGCCCGTAACTCAAGCTGGGTCATAGGCGTGCGCCGGCGCTCAGGGCTTGAGAACGATAATACTTGTGCCGTTGCTGTCGCCGTCCGGATCGTGGTTGGCCGCCGGGTCATAGGTCAAGCCGGCATAGGTGATGTTGGTTACGCTCCATTTGGCCTTGGCCTTGCGCGGGCCGAGCAAGCCGGTAACAACCTGGCATGTCCCGTTGGCGGTCGTGACGCAACTGGCGGGGCCGACAAAACCGCCGCTCCAGTTTCCGCTGACGGTGGCAGCTGCTACCGGTTGTTCTCTGGCATTTAACACAGTGATAGTGACCGTCGCTTGCCACTTACTGCCTTGTTGGGTAGCGATCCCGTCCAGGTCGCCGACATGCAGGGTGAGCGGCGTGAAGTCGAAACCGGCCACCAGAAAATCATGGTCGGAAGAGCCGTACATGCTGTTATCGGCGGCATGGGTGCCAGGCCAATCGGCATTGATGTGGCGCGGAGAGAAGAGGCGTGGCACCGTGTTGAGCGCATCGGAGATGAGGATGTGGTCCAGTACCTGGCTAACGCCGTTGTGGATGTAAGCGTAGCGACGGATTGAACCTTGGCCGGTCGAGGGAGGGCCGGGCAAGTCGTCCCAGGTGTTGGTGAGAACACCGGAGGTCTTATCCAGGATATCGAGAGGGGCGGAGTTGTCGAAGTCATTGAGATCACCCAGAACAATGATGGCGGCGTTGGATTCGGCCGATAATATGCCATCCACCAAACTATCCACAAACTGCGCCTGTTCCACCCGCCAATCGGTGCAGTCCGCCGTTGCGCAAGCAGCATCAGTCAGTTTCGACTTGAAGTGATTGTTGATGACATGGAAGGTGCGCACGGCCCCGTTCAAGGTAACCTGAGCCGTCATTTCCAACGGCGGGCGATTGAATAAGTAATAGGGCGTGCTGCCACTACACACCACGTCGGCCGGATGGTCACCCGGTTCATAGGTCACCCCCCAATTCTTGGCCGAACAGGCCTGACGGTCGTTGACGGCCAACACCGTCACCCGATCGCTGCGCGTCAGATAAGCCACTTCAATGCTGCGATTATCCGGGCCGGCCAGGGTGTAAAAGTTATACGTCACCCCGCAATTGGCGGCGATATCGCCGACCAGTTTTTGCAGCACGGTGTCATTTTCGACTTCCTGCAGAGCGATGAGATTCGGCCGATTCAAGCCCATCGGGTCGCAAATGGCCGCTGCCCGCTTGAGCGAATTGTGCGCATACTCGGCCGGCGTCAGAACGTCGTCAGCCTTGTAAGGATCATCCACCGTATCGAACAGATCAAGAGCGTTCAGGCTCGCCACTGTCAAGATATTCGCGTCGGCCGTTGGCGGTGGGTTATCGGCCGGATCATAAGAACTGTCGTCGCCCGCCGCAAAGCCGATACAAGCCCGATCATCATCCTGCTGCACACGATAGGTATTGAAGCCGTAATTCAGCGGGCCGTACACGGCGTACCCATTGGCCGGGGCGTAATGTATTGTGTCGAATGTCTTAATGTAGCCCAAGCCATCCTGCCCACAACGCGCTGCCGCCACACCGTCCCCATCCACGACAATCAGCCGTCCCTGGTCCACACCGGCTTGATGGATACGGTCTTGTCCCAACCCGCGCAGCATATAGAACTCGTTGAACGCGTTCACCGCCGCCACGACGGTGCTATCCACACTTACTTGCACGAGCATCCCTTCGCGCGCCTCGGCGTAGGCGGCAGCGGCTATCGGGTCAGCCGGCGGATCATACTCTTCAACTGGCGGTTGACCCGGGTTGGCCTGGAGTGTTGTAACCGAACAGCCGCTCCGGCATTCGAGTTCCGTCAACGTCAGCTCCCAGATAAAGGAATTAGGGCCCTGGTATTCTGAGACGGTGGCGTTGTTCAATTGAACCAACGCGCCCACGTTGATAGCTTTGGGCGTGTTGCTGGTAAACACCCATAAGCCGTCTGAAGTGACCGGGTTGCAGTCGCTTTCATGCGCCTGGATAAAGAAGCCGTTGAGCGGCGCAGGTCCGCCTGTGCCCTGTTGGAAATTGGCCGTCACGATCCCACGCACGTTGGTAACCGTTTGACCCGCATACGGAGACGTGCTGCCGGCCCCTTGAATATCCCAGGTCGCCAGATAGGCGCCGGTTTTCCCGCAACCAGGAATGGGCGTGGGGGTAGGAGTCGGTGTGGGAGGCGGCGCCGTCACCTGCCCAGGGGCCGGCGTGGCTTGATTGAGCCAATCTGCCGCGCTGTCCGTATCTTGGGTTGCGGGCGAGCGTTCCAGAGAATGCCCCTCCGCCACATCGGGAGCCGCCGGATTGAAGGCGAAGGTGGAAACCCAGGACATAGCATCCGTTTGCGCATCGGCTCCATCCAGCAACAAAACCTCGTCGCTACTGTTGCTGAGCGACAGACTGCCGGTAGCCCAACTACTGTATTTCACCATATCAGGCACAGCCGCACTGCTATTAACCAGTTCGTAGGTGGGGTTGAAGCCATAGGTGGAGAGGAAAACCGTGGCCTTGTTGGCCACAACAAGCACTTGTCCGGGGCCGGCTGTCGCGCCGGCGGGGAATTGATACATCCCCTCGCCGCCGCCACGAGTTTCCTCGTCGCCCACTTTGTAAGGCGCTAGATTGATGGAAGATGCGCTGAGGTTGTAAAGCTCTATCCATTCACCATCCGGCTCAATGCCGACGGCATCATAGTAGACTTCACTGATGACCAGGGTGGCCGAGGCGGCCTGGGCCGGCCGCCCCACGCCGCTGACCAGCCACAGGAAACCGGCTGAGAAGACCAAGATAAAGCCTGCCAGAGGCAGTCGCCTGAGAAAATATGATCGAAGCGATGATTGAGACATTTAAGGATTCCTTGCAATGGCCCTGAAGGCCAAATAGACAGGGCGCAGATAGTAAGTTAATCATATCACGGTCTATCGGTGGTCTGGATGCTTTTTCCCGGCCGCCGGGCCGGCATATCATAGGACATTCATCCACGAGCCAGACCGGGGCCGGCGGCGCAACGCGCTGCGTCAAATGGAAGGCCCACGCTTGAGAAATCCGGGCGCATGGTCTATACTTCAGCAAATTCGATTTGTCTAGGAACCGGGAAAGGCAATTCATGGCCGAGACTGATAATGACAATCAGGCATCTGATTTTATTCGCGATATGGTCCGCGAAGACCTGAGTTCAAACAGGTTTGGCGGGCGCGTGCATACACGGTTCCCACCGGAACCGAACGGTTATTTGCATATCGGGCACGCGAAATCGATCT
>JAYRVN010000242.1:0-9105 GCA_041918535.1 Chloroflexota bacterium | reverse complement strand
TGTTGAAGATATGATGGGCTACAACATCATGGCGACCAATGAGGTCATGACCAAGGTGGGCGGTAATCCATTCGACAACATGAATCGCACGTATACCGCCTGTGGGGCCAATGAGGCTGATTTGAACGCCAACGTCGTGCGCTTCTCCAAAGACCCGGAATCGGATGTCGAGATGGACAGATACGAAACCTCCGGCCGCTTGATCCGTCCGCTGGTGACCTTGCACACCAGCCTGGATCAGCAAGTGCCTAAATGGCATGAGGGGCGCTACATTGAAAAGACGAATGCCGCCGGCCGTTGGATGTGGCTGAATACATTCCCGGACAACGATCACGATGCCTCCACGCCGAACCCATTACCTGTAGATGGTTATGGCCACTGTAATTTCGATGTCAATGGCGAGATTATGCCGGCCTTCTTGAACATGCTTTCCCTGGTGGAAAAGCAGTATGATCTGAGTCTGGATGTCACGGTGGGCACTGATCCGGGCGTATGCGCTGCCACCGATACCATTGAGGTGAGCAGCGGAACGACCGTGTACTATTGTTATACGGCCACCAACCACGGCAACCAGGTGCGCTCGTTCCACGATCTCACCGACAGCGTGTGGGGAGATTTGATGACCGGGTTCCAGCACCCGCTGGCTAGAGACGAAAGTGTCTCGACCATCGTGGCCGCGCCTATTACGCAAACGACGGTCAGCGAGGCTGCCTGGACTGCTTACGAAGAAGGCGCGATGAACTGGCCGACGCGCGCGACCGACAGCGTCACGGTGGAAATAACCCCGACCGATGTGACGTTATCCGCTCTAGGTGGCGCGCCGGCGTTTAATTGGTGGCTGCCGGCGGTGTTGATGCTGGCAGGCGGGCTGGCGCTGTGGCGGTTGACGCGGCGCGCGGATGGCCGGGCGTAGCGATAGGATTGTGGACGGCGTGCAGGTTGGCGTGGAATAAAACAACGCCCCGTCGGTTGGAACCGGCGGGGCGTTATTTATAGGGAGTGTCGTTGTGCCAAGAAAACGTGGTTACAGCGATTCCTGACGCCGCCGGGCGCGGGCTGTGATTAGCGTGCCGACCACCAATATGCCGATGGCGCTCAGCAAAGTCAGCGGCAGAACCAACGAATGCGTCTGACCGATGTTAGCCGTGCGGATGTCGAGCGTGGAGCATTGGCGGGTGGTGTAGGTGTTGACGGTATTATCGCCGAGCGGGTTGGTGACCCAGGCAAAGTAGTCATCGCCACCAGGTGTATTGATGCCGCTGGGCAAGATGTAGGCGTTCAGAGCAAAGCTCAGGCTCGTCGCCAGGGAGTTGGTAACCTTGATGCCGGTATCGCTATAGGAATCGTTATCGCCCGTATCCGCCATGTTATCGGGTGGAGGACTGGTGGTGTTATCCCAGTAATAGACGCCAGGTGTGCCGGCGCCGGGGTTGATATCGCTCAGTGTCATCACGAAACCGCCGTTCGCGCCGTCGTCGTTCACCTGGAACCAGTCAAATAGAGCCGGCGCGGCATCGGGTATGCCGTCAATGGTGTATTGATTACCGTTGCTGTCAGACCAATGGGTTACGTTGGAACCGGCGCTGGGGTCGTTGAGGTCGAAGGAAGCGCGCAGATAGTTAACTTTGACGGTTAGGCCAGGGGGAACGAGGTCGGCGGGGTCGAAAAGGACGCCCAGATCAAGGCGAGAGCCGTAACCGAAGACGGTCAGCGGCTCCGCGCCTCCGCCGACGGCCACGCGCACCGGGCCGTCAATTGGCACATCGAAGACGGGTGGGATGAGCGCGGCGGCGCCGCTCTCATCTAGCTCCAGCGGGATATTGCAGAAGTTGCCCAGGCCGAAACAGGCTTTGATGCGGAGTTTCATGCGATCAAGCAGATCGATTCCGCTACCGTTGACCTGCAAATTATCAATGCCAAGATATTGATCGCCTGGGGGAATGCTGCCGGAACCGCCGAAAAGCGAGTAGAAACTACCGCGCGGAACGCCGGCAATGTTGGTGTAGTCGGCAGTGACGTCCTGGTTTGCGGCATTCCAGGTGATGTAATCGGCCGAACTGGCCGGACAGGATGACTCAGTTGAAATGTATAAGTAGCCATCGCCGCCGCCAATAGGATCCGTCACTTTTAATTCATAAATGGTGGAGCCAATCGGCAAGCAGTTGTCAATTGAGGCGGTCGTGCAGGAGATGAGTGTGGGGTCTGTCACCTGGTCGAGCATATCATCGGCCATAAAGACCAACTCGTCGTTGGCGTTGATGCTGCCGTCGGGCGAGATATAGACCCCAGTGGCGTCGACACTATCCACCTGATAAGGCACTGGGTAGAAAATGCCGGTCATGGCATCGTAGGAGTAAAGACGCAACGAGGTGTCTCCTAAGCCAAGCAACGCTGGGGGCAAATTTGAGACATTGATGACAACAGGGTCCTGAGGGCGGTTCAGCGTGTTGCTATGGGTGATAGGGGCGGATTGGGCGGTAAATGCTCCAGCCGTCAACATGACCATCACGAGCAAGACGAGGATTCCCAGAGGCACTATGGTTGAGATGAGACGGCGGCGGGTGTGAGCAGGTTGCATGGTATTCTCCTTTCCCAGTTAGAATTTCGCCGCTGAAACCACAGCCTGTGGCGTGGCTTTGTTGTTTGAGGCCAACAGAGACCGCAAGGCTGGGTGTTTTCAACGCTACGATTAAGTTATTACTATAGCCCAAAGCGATGTAGACTGCATGCAAAAAAGGGTTCGGGTTTCGTTGTAAACCCACCCCAGTTGCGCCGGCCGCTATTCGATGCTTTAATTCTGGCGCGAATGGAACCACACCGGCTCTGACGGGATGCAAGGGCGGGAATAGGTGAGGGTTGTGCCCGGTCCTGGCCGGGCAAGGCAGCAGCATGTTACTGGCGATTGGAATAGATGGCGCAACGTTCGATTTGATCAAGCCCTGGCTGGCGGAGGGTCATTTGCCGACGCTAGGGACCTTGTTGCGAACGGGCGCGCATGGGGTTTTGCGTTCGACCCTACCGCCGGTGACGGCTCCTGCCTGGGCCAGTTTCATGACGGGGTTACAGCCGGCCCGGCATGGCATCTTTGACTTCTTTGTGCCCGGGCGAGCGGCGCAGGGACGCCTGGAACTGGTTAACAGCACGTATATGCGAGGTCTGAGCCTGTGGGAGGCATTGTCTGCGGCGGGGGCGCGGGTGGGAGTGCTGAATGTGCCATTGACTTACCCGCCGCGGCCGGTGAACGGCTTTCTCGTGCCGGGGTTGCTCAGCCCTGACCAGGGCGCGACGACCTACCCGGCCGGTTTCTTAGGAGCGTATGAGGCTGAATTGGGGCCGTACCGATTGACCCCGCGGAGCTTATTTCGGCCGAATTTTCCTCAACCTTTTATTGACGAGTTGCTGGCAGTCACCGACAGCCAGATACGCTATGCCCTGCGCCTTAGCCGGGAACATCCCGTTGACTTCTTGATGGTGCACTTTCTGGCAACCGACATTGCCCAGCATAAGTTATGGCGCTATATGGATACGACGCATCCCTGGCACGATTCGGCCGATGAGGCGCGCTACGGTACGGCCATCCGGGATATATACAGACGCATTGACGCCGGGCTAGGCGAATTGCTGGGGCAATTGCCGGGCGACGTTACTGTGCTGGTAATGAGCGATCACGGTTTTGGGCCGCAGCATCGCACCGTCAATCTCAACAATCTGTTGCAAGTTACCGGCGACTTGCGCCTGAAGCGAACGGCAGGCGTGTGGTTGCGACGTCGGGCGCAAGGCAGCCGTCTGGCGCGGAGGGCCTTGGGGTGGCGGCAGCCAGATCGACGCGATCAGCCGCTTCAATTCAGCGATGTAGATTGGGCTCAAACCCGCGCCTATGCCATCGGCCATATGGGCCAGGTCTACCTGAATGTGCAGGGCCGCGAACCGGCCGGTTGGGTGCCGCGCGCCGACTATCTTGAACAGCGCGCAGGGCTGGCGGAGCGCCTGTTGGCCTGGCGCGCATCGGACGGCCAACGCGGGGTGGATGCCGTCATCCCTGCGCCGGGTCTGACGAGCGGCGGGCCGGATTTGCACGTGATTATGGACGACTACCGCAGTGTGGCCTACCCCTTGTTCGCCGCTGATGGGCGGATCAGCCTGGAACAACGCTGGGGTGATTCCGGCAATCACCGCCCGCAAGGAATCCTCATCCTGCACGGCCCGGACATCCAGACCGGCTTGACATTGGCGGAGACGCATATCACTGATCTGATGCCCACGATCTTGCACCTGCTAGGTGTACCCGTCCCGTCCGATTTGGATGGGCGCGTGTTGATGGAGGCGTTGACGCTGGAAGCGCGCGCCCGCCGCCCGCTTGTGTCGGCGGCGTCGCCGCTAACGCCGCCGCCCGCCTTGGCGCTTGATCCGGCGGCGACGGCCGCTGTGACGGCGCGTTTGCGCGCTTTGGGATATTTGGGATGAAGATGGACGCAGCGCAGTGGCGGCGTTGGCGACGCCGCGCCGGCCTGGTTCTCAAGAATTCGGCCTATGGCTTATTGATTCCCCTGGTCAACAGCGTGGTATCGGCTGTGGTGGTGCGCGTGGCTTCGGCCGAATTGTGGGGCCAACTCGTCCCGCAGCTGATCCTGGTCACTTTCAGCGCGCATATCCTGGGTTGGGGTAACAAAGAGTATCTCCTGCGCGCCTTCGCTCAGCAACCCGACCGGATGGATGAACAGTGGCAAAGCAGCCTGATCACCCGTCTGGCGTTATGGCCATTCTTCATCTTGGTTGTGGTCGTGCAGGGGACGCCGTCAGGCCGGGCCGCCTGGCTCGTTGGCTGGTGTCTGGCCCTGATTGTGGCCCAGTCATACGATGTCCTGGTTTTATACCGCCGAGATTTCACCGCGGCGCTGTTGATCGAAGCCGGCAGCCTGGCCGTTATGCTGGGCTTGATTGTGGTCGGTCGGCCCGCGCTGACGCTTGACCGGTTAATCCTCATTCTGACGCTGGGACAGGCGGTGAAGACGGTCGCCTATGCAGCGCGCTTCCGGTCATCGGTTACGGCGCGTTGGCGTGGCAGTTTCGACCGGCGTTTTTACTGGTTGGCGCTGCCTTTCTTTTTGTTGGGCTTCAGCGGCATGTTGAACTCACGCATAGACCTATACGCCGTCGCTTATTTTCGTCCGGCGGCGGAGGTGGCGCGCTACCAGGTATTGATCAACCTTTTGCTCTATCTACAGGCCCTCTCTGCCTTTGCCTTGCAGCCCTTCCTCAAGGGGATTTACCGTTTGCCTTACCGCGCTGTCCTAAAGCTGGCCGGCCAACTCGCCCTGTTTGGCGCGTTGATCCTGCCGCCCGGCGTGGTGGCGGTGGCAATGTTGCTGCGGGGGGTGTATGGGTTTGTATTTTCGGCCGATTTTTTTCTCTACGCCCTGCTCATGCTCCTGCCCACCTATGCTTTCATCCCTCTCATTTACGCCCTCTACAAAGCCAACCGGCAGACGCTCGTTTTGGGCGGCAATCTCCTGGGCAGCCTGCTCAATCTAGCTCTTAATCTGGTTCTGTTGCCGCGCCTTGGTCTGGTAGGAGCCATCCTATCTAGTGCTCTGACCAAATGGTTGCTGCTCCTCTATTACCTGGCCCTGAGCCGGCGCTTGCCGGTTACGCTGCCAACGGTAGAGACGTTGGGCGCAGCGTCCTTCCCGGACTCGCCATGACCGACCCTCTAACGCCCAACTTTCCTGACCAAGCGACGAGGCTGCGCGCCGACATTCCGCGGCTGCTCTGTCCTGAATGTCGCCTGCCGCTGACGCCGGCCACCCTCGCTTGCGCTAACGGCCATGCTTATGCGTGGCGTGATGGCGTTCTGGTTTTGTTGAGCGTAGAATTCGGCCGATATTTGCGCGCCTTTCTCGACGCTTTCAGCCGCTTGCGGGAGGCGCATCAGGCGCGCTTGATGGATGTGGCGGCCTATCCTTTGTTACCCTATGGACCAGCGGTTTCGGCCGATTTTCGTTGGGATATCCGCCGAGCCGATCTGGCCCTCGTGCCGCGCCTCCTGCCGTCGGCTCGCCCCTTGCGCATCCTCGAAGTGGGCGCCTGGAATGGTTGGCTGACCCATCATCTCGCGCGGGCGGGGCATCAGGTCACCGCCGTAGACTACTTCGACGACGAATATGACGGCCTGCGCGCCCACAAGCATTATGCCGAAAGCTGGACGGCCATCCAGATGAACCTGGAAGAGTTGAGCTTGTTGGCGTCTCCATTCGATGCCATTATCCTCAATCACTGCCTGGCCTTTTTCACCCACCCCCCGGCCACAGTGGCCCAGGCGCAGGCTCTCTTGGCCCCTGCCGGCCGGCTTCTCATCATCGGCCTTTCCTTTTTCCGCTGGCCCGCCTTCAAACGGGCGCAAGTAGCCGCCGACCGCGCTCAAAGACAGGCCGCCGGCGTGAAGGAACTGACAGAGATGCGCGGTTATCTGGATTGGCAGGATCGCGTCTGGCTGACGCGCCAAGGGGTGCGCCTGCGCGCCTATGGCGCCTTGTGGCGGGCCAACCTCAAGGCGCGCCTGCGCCCGACGGCCCCCTACTATGCCTATGGCCTATACCAGGCCCCGGCGGCGCAGCTATGAGCCAAGAAAGCGCCGACGACTCATTTCTACCCTGGCGCGCCTGGTTGTGGCTGCCGGTGTTGGTGCTCGCGCCGGCGGCGACCCTCAGCCTCCTAGGGCGCTTTGACGGCCTATATGGGCAAGACGCCTACGCTTATTACCGCTACAGCGCCGGCCCCCTCTTAGACCGCTGGCTACATCTGCAAGCCCTCCCCCCATTTCACTGGCCGCCGGGTTATCCGTTGCTGGCCGCGCTGGCAAGTCGGTTGGTTGGGCAATCGCCTCTGGCCGGCCAACTGGTCAGCTTGTTAGCCGGTAGCCTTGTTCCCGTCTTCACGGCGCTGTGGGCCTGGGAATTGGCCCACACCTGGCGAGCATCGGGCCAAAGCGCGCGGCGCGTGGGGCTGATGGCGGGGATGCTGGCAGCCCTGGTCGGTCAATTGTGGCAATCGAGCGTAGTCGTCATGTCGGATACGACCGCCCTGGCGGCCGCTACATTGGGCATATGGGCGGCAGCGCGTTATGGGCGGCAGGCGGGCCAGGGGCGATTCGCGCCGGCCTGGTTATGGCTGGCGGCGGCAGCCCTGGCCTGGGCGGTGTTGACGCGTTGGGCGGCGGCGCTGGCAGCGATCCCGTGCGCTGTTTACAGCCTCGGCATATTACTACGCCAACCCCGGCGGCGAGCGTGGTTGACCGCATTGGGCGCTTTGACGCTGGCGGCGGCTATCCTCTGGCCGGTGTGGCAACCTGCCTGGCGTTACGTCGTCGGCGGGCGCGCCGCCATGGCCGGTCAGCCTGATTTTGCCATAGACCTGGCCGTCGTGGCCTGGGACCCGCGCCATGCGTTGCAACGCCGCTTCGAGACGGCCGACGGCGTGCAAACCTATCATTGGCCGAACGGGTTGTTCTATGCCGCTGCCCCGGCGCACCGCTATTTCTTCACTCCCTGGCTGGCCTGGCTGCTCGCGCCGGGCGTGTGGGCGCTCTGGCAGCGGCGTAATTGGGCGGTGGCGACATTGGTTATCGGTTGGTTGGGGATGGCTTTAGGGTTTTTGTTGGGGGTCGCCTGGCAAAATTTCCGTTTCACCCTCGCTTTCTTGCCGCCGGCGGCGTTGTTGGCGGCGTTAGGCTGGGAGACGCTTGTTGCCCGGCTGCGGCCGACCTGGCGCCGACTGGCCTGGGGTTGGCTGGCGCTGGGCGGGTTGTGGATGGCCTACGGTGGGGTGACGCTGACGCAGAGCTTCATTGAGCGCAAATCGGCCGATCTTGCCACCGTTGCCTGGGTTGAACAACAGGTCGAGCCGAACGCCCAACTGATCACCTTTGGCCTGACTCTGACCTTTCAGCATTACAGCAGCCTGCGCGCCGAGGAGATATTCTACCAGACGCCGGAAACTCTGGCGGCGTTGTTGGCGAGCGGCCGCCCGACCTATCTCTTGGTGGACACGGCCGTGGTGCAAAACCAATGGCGCGGCCGCGCGCCGGAACTGAATTACCGTTGGCTGCAATCTCAGCCCGGTCTAACCCGATTAGGCCAGGACCGCGCCTATACGCTATTTCAAGTTGAAGCGCCGGCCGCGCCGCCATAAGGGAGGAAATCACTATGCGGATCGCTCTGATTATGCCCGGTTTCAGCGCCAATGATCAGGATTGGTGCATTCCGGCGTTGTTCAACCTGACATGTGGCCTGGCGCAGGCGCATGAGGTGGTTGTTTTTGCCTTGCGTTATCCGTATAGGCGAGGGACCTATACGCTCAATGGCGCGCAAGTGCACGCCCTGGGCGGCGGGTTGACGCGGGGTGTGGGGCGGGCGCGCTTGTGGGGGCGGGCGCTGGCGGCGCTGCAACGCGCTTCGGCCGAAAAACCATTCGATGTGATCCACGCCTTTTGGGCGGATGAGCCGGGTTTCCTGGCGACATTGGCCGGTCGCCGCCTGCGAACGCCGGTGGTGGTCTCGTTGATGGGCGGGGAATTGGCGTGCTTGCCGGATATCGGCTATGGCGGGCGCTTGAACCGCTGGAACAACTGGCTGACGCGCTGGTCGCTGCGTCGAGCGGAGCGGGTGACGGCCGGGTCGCACTGGCTGGCGCAAATGGCGCTGGACCTGGGCTATGCGCCGATTCGGCCGATTTGGCTGCCGTTAGGGGTAGATACCCGCATGTTTCGGCCGAATCCCTTCCTTCCGCCGCGCCCATCCCCCGGCCGCCAGCTCCTCTGCGTCGCTTCCCTGCTCCCCGTCAAAGACCACGCCACCTTGTTGCGCGCCCTGGCGCTGACGCCGAAATGTCGGTTGGACATCGTCGGCAACGGCCCTTTGCGCGCCGAACTGAAAGAGCTGGCGACGCGCCTCGACGTCGGCGCGCGCGTGACCTGGCGCGGGGAGGTGCCGCATGGGCAAGTGCCCGCCCTTTACCGGGCGGCTGACCTGCACGTTCTGGCTTCGCGGCACGAGAGCCAGAGTATGGCCACACTGGAAGCGGCGGCTTGCGGGACGTTATGTGTGGGGA
>JAYRVN010000241.1:0-6468 GCA_041918535.1 Chloroflexota bacterium | reverse complement strand
TGCTGGAGTGTGTCCTGGAAGATTATTCCCCCAAAATACGCCGACCGGCCGTGCATCGCGCCTCACGCCAACTGCGACGGTGGCATATTGTGAGTGAATAAGCGCGCCGGAGGCGAAACGGTTTCCCTTAGCGTTGCGCCAACGGCGTGAACGGCCGCCGGGGCAAGCCCACATACGCCGCTTCCGGCTGCAACATACGCCGGGCGACCGCCTGCTCCATCACATGCGCGGTCCAGCCCGCCATCCGCGCCAGGGCAAACAAGCAGGTGAACTGGTCTAGCGGCAACCCCAGCATCGTCAGAACAACCGCCGAATAGAAATCCACATTGGCATGTAACCGGCGCTCCACAAAATGGGGGTCTTGCTGTGTCAGCGCTTCAATCCGGGCCGCCACCTGGAACCAATGCCCGGCGTCGCTGTCCGCCGCCATCTGCTCGGCCAACGGCGCGAGAATTTGTCGGCGCGGGTCTTGCACCTGATAAATAGGGTGGCCGACGCCCATAATGCGCCCCCCGGCGGCCCGGCGCCGGGCATACCAGGCCGGTATATCGCCGGAAGCATGGGCTTCGATGAACTGCTCCATTGCCGCCTGATTGGCGCCGCCATGCGCCACACCCTGGAGCGCCCCCAGGCCGGCTGTAACTGCCGCATAGATGTCGCTGAGCGTGGCAAAGGTGAAGCGACAGGCAAAGGTGGACGGGTTAAAGGCGTGATCCGCCAGGCACACCAGGAAAGCCTCCAAGGCGCGCGCGGCAGCGGGTTGGGGGTCGCGGCCGGTCAACATGTAGAGGAAGTTGGCCGCATGGCCGAGGTCGGCGCGGGGCGGGATGATTGTTGCTCCCTGGCGCAGTCGCTCCCAGGCCGCCACCAGGCTGGGCGTGACAGCGGTGAGGGCCAGCGCTTTGTGTTGCAGCGACGGCAGGCTGTTGTCGGCGGCGGTCGGATCGGTCAGGCCAAAGGCGCTGACGGCGGTGCGTAGGACGGCCATGGGGTGGGCCTGGCGGGGACAACGTTGCAGGGTTTGGCGGACAAAGGGGGGCAGCCGGCGGTGGGCGGACAGTTCGGCGCGGAGACGGGCTAATTCGGCCGAATCCGGCAACTCCCCATACCAGAGCAGATGCACAACCTCTTCATAGGTAGCCTGCGTCCCCAGATCAAGAATATCATAGCCGCGATACAACAAGACGCCGTGAACGCCGTCCACCCGGCTCAACGCCGTCTCGCCGACCAGGGTGGCTTTGCTAGGCAAGGTCATAAACCAGGTAACAAAACGCCTGCCTGGTCGTTAAAAAGCCACGACCGGCAGGCGCATTTAGTCTTTAGCGGCAAAACGCATCAGGCGCGATTTGCCATCTCGACGTAGTTCCGCTCGTCATAACCGATGTAAATCTGGCGCGGGCGAGCAATGTTGGCGTTTTCCCGCATGAACTCTTCCCACTGGGATAGCCAGCCGATCGTGCGCGGGATGCTGAACAGCACCGTGAACATGCTGACCGGGAAACCCATGGCCTGATAGATGATGCCGGAGTAGAAGTCCACATTGGGGTACAACTTGCGGGAGACGAAATAATCATCTTCCAGCGCGATCCGCTCCAACTCCAGGGCGATAGCCAGCAGGGGATTCCGACCGGTCACCTCAAACACCGCGTCGGCCGTTTCCTTGATGATTTTGGCGCGCGGGTCATAGTTCTTGTAGATGCGGTGGCCGAAGCCGTACGCCAGTTGTTCGCGGTTCTTGACGCTCTTGACGAAGTCGGGCACGTTCTTCAGGTCGCCGATACGCGCCAGCATTTCCAACACTTCCTGATTAGCGCCGCCATGACGGGGGCCATACAGGGCAGCGGCGGAGGCGGCGACGGCGCTGTATGGGTCTACATGGGAGCTGCCCACGGCGCGCATGGCGTTGGTGCTGCAATTCTGTTCGTGGTCAGCGTGCAAGATAAAGAGAACATCCAGAGCGCGCTCCAAAACAGGATTCGGCCGATATTTGGCTTCCATCATGCGGAAAAGCATGTTGAGGAAGTTACCCGTATAAGTGAGTTCGTTATCGGGATAGTTATAGGGCAACCCCATGCTGTGACGATAGGCCATGGCCGCCAGCGTGGGCATCTTAGCCAAGAGCCGAATGGCTTGTGTGCGCCGGTTGACGGGGTCGTGAATCTCACGCGCTTCCGGGTAGAAAGTGGAGAGCGCCGCCACATTGCTGATGAGCATTCCCATGGGGTGGGCGTCATAGCGAAAGGCCTCAAACTGCGCCTTGATATTTTCATGCACCAGGGTGTGGTGGGTGATGACGCTCTCCCATTCATCTAACTGGGATTGCGTGGGCAACTCGCCATACCAGATCAGATAAGCCACTTCCAAAAAGGTGCTCTTTTCCGCTAGTTGTTCAATCGGATAGCCCCGGTAGCGCAAGATACCCACGTCGCCGTCAATGTACGTGATGGCGCTCTTGCAGGCAGCCGTGTTCATGAAGGCCGGATCGTAGGTCATCAAACCAAAGTCATCACTGGAGACTTTCATTTGACGAAAGTCGGTGGCTTTGATCGTGCCATTCTCGATGGGAAGGGTGAATGTCTTGCCCGTACGATTGTCGGTGACAGTGAGGGTGTTTTCGGACATGGTCAATGAGCTCCTTGACAAATCATCTAAACAGCGGGGTTAAAGGTGGCTCGTCGAAGCGTCGGCGTGGCGGAGTCTTTCCCCGTATTGTTGTTCATAGTAACGCTTAAATTCGCCTGATTTGATTTTACGCCACCACCATTCGTTGTTGGCATACCAGAGGGCGGTCTGACGGATGGCCTCGGCCGGGGTGTGGCGTGACTGCCAACCTAACGCGGTAAGTTTGTCCACGTTGAGGCAATAGCGACGATCATGGCCGGGGCGGTCGGCCACATGGCGAATGAGACTTTTCGGCCGATTCAACGTCTCCAGGAGAATCTCCACCATCGCCAGATTCTCCATCTCCGTGCCCGTGCCGACGTTATACACCTCGCCAATCTGCCCGTGATGAAGCACCACGTCTATCGCCTCGCAGTGGTCTGCCACATACTGATAATCTCGCCGTTGCCGACCGTCGCCATAAACCGGCAGCGGGGCATGATCAATGGCATTGGTGGCAAACAACGGCACTACTTTCTCTGGGTACTGATAGGGACCGATGTTGTTGGAGCCGCGGGTGATAGTTACCGGCGTTCCATAAGTCACGTGGTACGCCCGCACCATTAAGTCGCCTGCCGCTTTGCTGGCCGCATACGGGCTGCGAGGAACCACCGGGTCTGTCTCCAGACTGGCCCAACCTTCCGGGACATGCCCATAAACCTCGTCCGTAGAAATCTGGTGGTAACGCTCTAAACCATATTGGCGGGCGGCTTCCAACAACACATACGTCCCGTAGACATCTGTCTGGATGAAAGCATCCGGCGCGGTAATAGAGCGATCTACATGGGTTTCGGCCGCAAAATTCACCAACGTGTCAATGTCAAAGCGTTGGATGGTGGCGGAGACTGTGGGAGGGTCGCAAATATCCCCTTTGACAAAGTGGAAACGCGGTTCATCGGACACTTCCAGGAGGTTGTCCATATTGCCCGCATAAGTCAGCTTGTCGTAGACAACAACCCGGTAATTCGGGTACTTCTGGAGTAGATACACCACGAAGTTCGACCCGATAAACCCCGCGCCGCCAGTTACCAGTATGTTCTTCAACGAGAGATCCTTCTCATTTGATGCCTACAGTTAAGGGAATTTTACCTCAGGCGTCCGTTTCAGCCAATGTATCCGAGACTTTGCGCCAGGGCGGGCGAAAAACGCCCAAAACACAGCGGGCAAGTCTGGCCGACTTGCCCGCTGTGTGAGCTGGATGAGATGCGCCTGAGCGAGAACGCGCTTATTTGGGTTTGAGGGTTAGGGTGTGAACGGCAGCCTCCTCAACGGCGGTCTGACTGAAAAGCAAGGGCCCATACTCACCGGCGGCCCACAACGGGATCATGTCGTTGTAATGCCGATGTAAGGGATGGCCGCTCTGCCCGGTGGGTTGAATGCCGAGGCTGGCGTCAAAGTTGCTCAGGTCAAGGATCATGCGCATGGAAGGATGCCAGGTGACTTTTGCCGGTTCGTCCCACGCCCAGCCATTGGCGTTGACAATACCCGTGCCGCCATCCACAGGCGTCGGCCCACGATTAACCAGCGCCTCAATGGGCGCGATGCCGCTTTCACCCAGCGGTTGGCTGACAAAGGTGACCTGGTGAATGGCCCCCCAGGTCCAGGCGTTCATTTCTTTGCCGAGGTTGTCCTCGAACCAGGCGACGGCATCGGCGACGGATTGGAGGATAATGTCGGTTTGCGTTTCGGCCGAATCGGTTGTAGTTGTATCGTCCCACCAGGCATTCGTTTGATCGGCGGCCAGGCCATGCAACAGCACCCGCTGATAGCTGCCCAACACCAGATAGGTGTCCGCCATCTCCCCCAGTTCATCGCTGAGGGTGTTCTCCGCCAGGTATTTGACGAACAACTCAAAGAGCGCGCCGGGGACGCTGTCCTGGCGAACCTGGCCGTCCCAACCGCGCAAACGTTCCAGAGCCGCTTGCACCTGGGCGTCGTCGCTGGCAAGCCCCTGGAAGAGGTCGCGGTAATCGTCGAAGAGCATTTCGTAACTGTCCGTCTGAATCGAGGCCAGGGTTTCGGCCGAAACCTTCCCCCCCTGGTCTATCGCCGCCTCAATCAGATTCGTAATCCGCTGCGCCCGGTCGCCATCCGCCCAATAGACCGACAAGAAGTAAGGGAAATCCTTATCCACCACGGCATTATTGGCCGTCACAATATACCCTTGCGGCGGGTTGAACAGCGCAGGCATCTGGTCATAAGGAATCCAACCCTGCCACTCATACTTGCCGGTTCCTGGCACAATAGATAGGCCATTCCAACCCTCGCGTACCGGATAACGGCCCGTCGCCTGGTAGGCGATATTGCCCTCGGTGTCGGCATACACGGCATTTTGCGCAGCGGTGTCCCAATAACGCAGCGCCTCATGAAAGTCGTCATAGTTCTGCGCGCGATTGAGCAAGGCCAGCGCCTTGAACAAGCGGCTCGGTTCAAAAGCCGTCCAACGCACTGAAATCGCTTCTTTCAATTCCGGGTCGAGGTTGTTGAGCAACGGGCCATGCTGGGTCAGTCGCACCGTCAACGTAACCGCCTGGCTGCCGTTGACTTTGACAACTTCCTGAATCGAGTCCATGTCCTGCCACTGACCTTCGAACATATACTGTTCCGGATTATCGGGGTTGAGGCTTTCCAGATATAAATCCTGGCTATCTGCGCCGAAGTTTGTCACGCCCCAGGCGATATGGTCATTGTGACCGATGATGACGCCGGGCACGCCGGCAAAGCTGAACCCCACCACATTCACGCTCGGCGCATGCAGGCCGACCATGTACCAGATAGCGGGCATCTGCACACCCAAATGGGGATCATTGGCGAGAAGGGGTTGGCCGCTGGCCGTGTGTTGGCCGCTGATCACCCAGTTATTGCTGCCGAGGTCGCCGTTATGCTCGCCAAAGATAAAACCATTGGACGGGATTCGGCCGATCATGTTCCGTTCAAAGGCCGGCCAATTCACCGTGAGCTGGGGTGAATCAGGCGGCGCGGCAACGGTGTTGAGGGCAGAGGTGGGGGCGATTATCGGCCGATTCGCCGGGTAAGCCGGATACAACTGCTGCATCAACGTCTCCCCCAAGGCCGCCGACATTTTCGCCATCTCTTGCTCATCCGTGATGGAACCGAAGCCCCGCAAATCCCACGCCATCACCGTCGCCCAGCCAATCGTATGCACCGGCGTCCACGGCTCCACTTCCCACGGCTCTCGCACCAGGCCGAGGATCGTATAGTTCAACGACAGTCGCCCCTGATTCTCCGCAATATACGCGTTTACGCCGGCGCTATACGCCTCAAGGATGGCCCACATCTCCGGCTCTTCCTGCCGATAATAATCCGCCGTCTGTTGAGCAATCCGATTCCAACCCAAATTACGGATGAACAAATCCGTCTTCACTGTAGACTCGCCGGCAATCTCCGAAATGCGCCCGGCGGCAATGTGTCGCCACCACTCCATCTGCCAGAAACGATCCTGCGCGTGGGTATACCCTTGCGCAAAGAAAAGATCGAGGTCGTTCTGGGCATAAATCTGCGGAATACCCAGCGCATCACGGCGCACGACCACCTCCGCTTGCAAACCGTCCACCCGCAACGTCCCGTTCTCCTTGGGAAACGGGCGGCGCGCAATGAATACACCGACGATTGCCGCCACCACCAGCAAAAACGCCACCACACCTAAAATGATAAGGCCGACGCGAGCAATGCGCTGCATGTTTCTCACTCCTTAGCTTGTGCCATTGACCCAGTTCCAATCGTTGAGCGCTATTTGTAACACGGCGCAAGGCGGCGCGCAATGTGCGCCCGCTTTTGAAAGCCCAG
>JAYRVN010000240.1:0-12974 GCA_041918535.1 Chloroflexota bacterium | reverse complement strand
GCCTTAATATGCTCGGGTGGCGCCCAAAAACTGACCGCATTGGGTTCTTCCTCCTCCGGCACAGCCTCATAAGCTACCAGCACTATCCGTTCGCTATTCTCGTCGAACCCCAGGCCGATATTGCCCACGCGGAAAAGAGAATCCAGGGGCTCGCGCAAACGGAAATCAATGACTGCGCTCACTTCGATTCTAGACTTAATTTCGGCCGATTGCCGCCCCAGTTCCTCTAACAACGACTCAAAACTATCCGCCAACATCTGCGCCTGCACCTTCTCAACAATGAGGGAAAGCGTGTCAGGCCCTTTGCTGCCTTGCAGATAAAAGATACGTTTGCCCGGTTCCCCCACTGCGCCAATCGTCAGGTGTGAAACAGGATTCAGTTCGATGTGTTGCGCCATAACTCTATGCGTCCCTTGTGGTCAATTCCAAACTACTCTGCCTGGTTTGCCGATGTCCCGGCCTCTGGTTCTGCCTCACCGGATATAGCCTCGGTTGCCGGAACAGCCTGATTATCCTCCGCCTCTTTCTCCGGTTCTGCCGGCGGTTGAAGCGGGCCGTCATCATTCACACGCACTACCTGCGCTCCACGCGCGCCGAGCACAATCACGCTCACCGCTGCCGTCGCCAGGCCGATACGCTGAAAGAGATCGAGATGCATCCCCAGGTAATGCGCCAGCGCTAGTTTGATCACGTCGGCGTGTGAGACAACGACGATCATCTGTTTGGGGTGGTCGCGCGCCATTTGTTCCAGGGCATCCACCGCCCGCGCCTGAACGGCGCGTAAAGATTCCCCGCCAGGAAATTGAAAACGGCTTGGCGAGAATTGCACAGCTTGCCATTCCGGCTTCTGAGCCAACTCTTTTAGCGCCGCTCCTTCCCACTCGCCATAATGCACTTCCCCCACAGCTTCCAACGGGATGATCGTCAACTGGTGCGGGCTCGCAATATAGTTGGCCGTCTCCAGACAGCGCTCCAACGGACTACTATAAACCGCTTGCAGAGGCAATGTTGCCAGCCGTTTGCCGAGCGCCGCGGCCTGTTCATGGCCGCGTTCGTTGAGCCGTACACCCGGCAGCCAGCCAGCCAGCCGCCGCTCTTTCACCCAGTTATTCTCGCCGTGCCGAACAAGCAGGAGGGTGGTTGCCATAAAACGGATGATAGCACATTCAATAGGGAAGTGTCAGGGGAAATGAGCTTCAAGGCGCTGGCGTCGGAGCCGGCGATTCGACCTCCACAGCCGGCGCATACTGATCCACTTGGAAATACGCCTTCATCACATCTCGCACCACCGGCGCCGCCCATTCTGATCCTTCGCCGGCATTGAAAACAAAGGCCGCGACCACAATCTCCGGATTCTCGAACGGCGCATAACCTACATACCAGGCGTGCGTCGGCAGAATTTCCCCTTCCTTGCACCAACGTCGCTTGATGGCAATGTTGTCGCAATACTCAGCCGTGCCGGTTTTGCCCGCGCTGGTGATCCCAAAATCATCCAACCACCCGAAGTACCCGGCTGTCCCGCCGGGTTGATTAACCAACCGCAAGCCTGTCCGGATCACATCAATGAACTCGCGCCGCACCTCCAGCTGTTTCAAGAGCTCAGGTTGATGAATAAAATTGCCTTCTGCATCGAAGGCAATGCTCACCCCCACATCGGCCGGGTTCAAGACCCCCCCGTTCGCATCCGTTAGAATGGGAATGCCGTTCAACCCCGGTCGGGCGAAGATCGTCTTACCGTCTCGATCAAACACCAACACCGCTCCCTCCTCGTTGGTCATATGGTGGATGATTGTCGGCCGATATAAGTACCCGCCATTAGCGATTGCCGCCATCATCTGCGCAATCTGTAGCGGCGTCGCCGTCACAAACCCTTGCCCGATCCCTGAATTGTAATCATCCCCGGTTGACCACGGCTCACCGAAATTGGTGCGCTTCCAGGCCTCTGTAGGAATGTTGCCGGGCGCTTCAGCCGGCAACTCAATGCCCTGCAACTCCCCCAGGCCGAATTGGTGCGCGTAGTGGGAAATTCGCGTGATCCCCAGCCGATCGACAAACTCGCCATCCTGATCGAAGCCGCCGGAGATTTTGTAGAAATAAACATCGCACGAGTTCGCCAGCGCCGAATACATGTTCATGCGTCCATGCTCGCCCCGGTTCCCTTCCGCATCAAAGGAGTTCCATATCCAGCAGACAAACCGTTGCGAGCGCCCTGGATCGTTCGGCGCATACCGGTTGGGAATGACGATAGCTCCCGGATCGTTCAGAGTACGATTGGGTGAGATAATGCCGTCCTGCAAAGCGGACGCTGCGGTTACCACCTTGAACACGGAGCCGGGCGGGTACTGGCCGGCAATCGCATGGTTGAGCAAGGGCTGATAATCGTTACGTTCCAACCCTAAATAGTAATCTACCGGAATCTCAGTGGCGAAACGGTTGTTGTCAAACGTGGGGATATTCACCATAGCCAGGATTTCCCCGGTCTGTGGGTTGAGCGCCACGACAACTCCCTGTTCGATTTCCAGGTACTCCCCGCTTAACACGCGTGTCTGCCGACGGCGCTGCATTTCAGCCTGTAGGATGTCATAAGCGCGTTGCTGCAATTGCAAATCTATAGTCAAGTACAGGTTGTAACCAGGCACGGGCTCTGTCGCCACGCCGATTTGTCGTAACTCGCGGCCTCGCCAATCCACTTCGATTTGAACTTCCCCTTTCTGGCCGGCTAACTCTGTCTCCATAGAAGACTCTAGCCCGAACAAACCTACCCGATCATCCGATTCGTAGCGCTCCAGATAACTTTCATCCGGCAACGGCCCCATGAAGCCGATAATGTGGGCGGTGAGTGAGCCGCTGGGGTAGTTGCGAATGGGGCGGGGGATGATGCGCACGCCGGGCAGAAAGGTGCTCTCTTGCTCAATAATGGTGGCCACAGTGATGGGCACGCCGGTAGTAATCACAGCCGGCAGATTGGGCTTAAAGCTGTTCTCTTGCACAATGGCTTCAATGCTATCCGGCAGTTTAGGCACGACCCCGGCCAGATCCAGGGTACGCGTGATGGGAGCGCCAAACATGTCGGCCAGGCGTTGGGTGACGTTGACGGCATGGGTGTCGGCAGACGCTAACAATTCGCGCTGCTTGATCGTGTTGGTAACCGGCACACCGGTTAGAAAAGACAGGCGTTCAAATACGGCGCGGCGCCCCTCTGGTTCGGTGGGCAAGAAAACGGGTATGATGGCGACATCAAAGGAGGGTAGATTTTGGGCCAGGGGTTGCCCTTCACGATCAAAGATAACGCCGCGTGGCGCAGTTGTTTTAAGGATGGAGAATTGGTTGTCAAAAGCGCGCTCACTGAAGGCGCGCCCCTGCACTTGTTGGAGCCAAATCACACGAAACAAGAGGATGCCGATGACCGCCACGACCAGCAGGCGCAAGAAATAGATACGTTCGCGCAGACTGTTATCGCGGTCGTATTGCGCTTGTTCTTCTAAATCTTCGGGGCGTTCCCAACCCATTCTGGACATAGGTCTTACTCGGTATCACCCTGGACGCCATTCCGTGTGGCTGTGGAATGGCGAGTCACGGCGTCGTTGCCCGCTTGGTGAAGGTGTCGAGAATTCATGGCTCGTAGTCAGGTTGGCTGCGCCAACTCTTGGCTCTATCGCTATCCACCATCGCCCGCCGGGGACCCAGTAACCGCCGAACCCAATGCGCCAGCCACAAGAGGGGTAGCGCCATACCGGCGTGAAACAAGGCGGCCAGCAGCAGGTTTGTTGGACTTTGCCAACTGATAGGATAGCCTAAAAGACGCAACAGAAGCAGGTCTCCTAATAGAAAAGTTAACATTGCCAATGTAGCCAGCATGAGCGGGACAAGAAACTGACCTCCCGGCAGGCGCTCGCGTAAGAAAGACATCACCAGCACGGCCAACATCAGGGTTAGGGCGCTTGAGCCGAGCGGCGTGACAGAAAACAAGTCTAGCAACAATCCGCCGATGAAGGCCCAGGTAACGCCTTCTTGCGCGCCGCGCAAGTAGCCCCAGACTATGACGATGAGAGGGATGATTTGGGGGGTGATGCCCAGAATGGTCAGACGTGAGACAAGCGCCGCTTGGGCGACGGTAGCCAGGAGGAAAAGCGGTATGGCAAAGTAGACACTAGAACTCATGGTGTCTCAATCGCCCGGGCATTTATGGGGCGGCGGGAGTTGCTTGTTCGAACACGCCGACATCAATGGGGGTGAAGTTGATAATGACAAACACCGTTTCGATGGCTCGCAGGTCAACCACGGGCTCAACAATGGCGCTTTGAAAGAGGGCGGCTTCTTGGCGCTGGATCTGCACGATTCGGCCGATTCGTATGTTTTGCGGGAAGCGATTCGCCACCTGTTCTTGCGGCGTGTCGCCGGCCAAACCGGAAGTTACCACCTCCTCGCCCACCTTCACCGGCGCCTCCAGGTCAATCCAATCCATCGTCAACACCTGACCGGGGCCGCCGCCACGCAGAATACCGGTGGCCCGTGAGGTAGCCAACCGCGTCGGTATTTTGCTCAAGCCATCCGAAACCAGGATCACCTGGGCGGAGTGCGGTGTCGTGCGGTAGACTTGCCCAACCAGGCCCAGGCTGGTTTCCACGGGCATACCGGCGCGCACCCCATCATCCGACCCTTTGTTGATGATGATGTCGCGAAAGTAAGGGTTGGTTCCGCGGCCCGTTACGACCGCGGCAACGCGGGTCAACGCCTGCGATTCTGACACGGAAGTAGCGAACACTTCCCGGAGAGCCAACAAGCGGCGTTCCACGTCATCCAGGGCGTTCGGGTCAATGGCGGCAATCTCCGGCGCATCCAACAGGGCCTGTAGGCGTAGATACTGTTCCTCGATGCGTTTCAGCCGTTCGTTGTCGGCCTGCAAACCGGCCAATTGGGTCTGAAGCGAGATGATTTCAGATTGGGCTGCTTGCAGGTCGCGTGGGCCGGCCAGCACCGTGGCAAATGCATCTGTGCGAGCAGCCGTCCAGTCCAGGAAAGCTGCGACCGGGTCGGTGACAAAGTCAAATATTCGCCCGGTGCGGCCGATGCTGTCGAGGAGAATAAAAAACAAAGTCAGGCCCACAAGAAATAGAAGAGGGCCCCACCGCATATTCCGCCGTGGCTCATTGAGGTTCATGGGAAGAGAACGCAACCACGCCAGGGGTAAAACGGCATCTCGACCCGAGAGGCCGTTTGGGTTGCCCGACGCCTTCCGCGCCCATGTGAACTAATGTTGGGTACTACCCCGATGCAAACCCACCAGGACACGGCTGTAAGCGTCTAAATCCTCCAGGACGCGGGCTGCGCCCCGCGCCACACAAGTCATAGGGTCTTCTGCCACCCAAACGCGCATCTTAACCACATCTTCAATGCGTTCCGCCAAGCCCTGAATTTGCGCGCCGCCGCCGGCCAGACAAATGCCGACTTCCATGAGATCGGCCACCAGTTCCGGAGGGGTGTGATCCAGGTTGTCTTTGACGGTGTCAACGATGATGTTGATCGAGGGGGCCATCGCTTCGCGTAGCTCGATGCTGCTGATTTCCACGGCTTGTGGCAGGCCGGTAATCAGGTTGCGTCCGCGCAACGTCATGGTTTTTTCTTCCGGCAGTGGGAAAGCCGAGCCAATGGCGATCTTGGCCCGTTCGGCCATGCGCTCTCCGATTAGCAAATTATATTTGCTGCGCGCATATTGAATGATGTCCTCATCCATTTCGTCGCCCGCCACGCGAATAGAACGGCTAACCACGATTCCGCCCATGGCGAAGACGGCCACTTCCGTCGTGCCGCCGCCGATGTCCACGATCATACTGCCGCGGGACTCGATGATAGGCAATCCGGCGCCAATGGCGGCGGCCATGGGTTCTTCAATGAGATAGGCCTCGCGCGCGCCGGCTGAAATCGTGGCGTCATATACGGCCCGTTTTTCTACTTCTGTGACGCCGCTAGGCACGCCCACAACGACACGCGGCCGGGGGAAAGGCACGACCATTTGCTCGTGGGCTTTTTTGATGAAGTAGTCGAGCATCGCCTCGGTGATTTCAAATTCAGAGATGACGCCATCGCGGAGCGGCCGAATGGCGACAATGTCGGCAGGGGTACGGCCGACCATTTCGCGGGCTTCGGCGCCAATGGCGAGCGGCTTGCGCGTGCGTTTATTAATGGCTACCCAGGACGGTTCGTTGATAATGATGCCCCGGTCGCGCAGGCTAACCAAAGTGTTGGCTGTGCCTAAGTCAATGCCGATATCTAAGGAGAATAATCCCAAAAACCAATCTAACGGTCTGAACAAAGTGTTTTATTACCTCGCGAGTAGGCTTCTCGGGCAGGCGGCGGCTAATGGTTGTTGTTGGCTTCGCCTATGCCAGAGTTGATTATATCACGCCAGGGTCTTTTTGAACGGCAGAGTGAAGGTTGTCTGAGGGATTGCCGGGTCAACAAGGTGCGCCCGTGAGCCAACCCAAGCGTATGGCTCATGTTGTTTGTGAACGGCGAGTATAACGCGAAGGGATGGATTCAGCCATTCGGCCGAATCAATCTCTTATTTTGTGTTTATGGCGTTTATATGTGTCTGCGTTATGCTAAAAGCTGGAGTAATGTCATGGCTAATCGGGCAATGTTTGAAGATCTGATCTCGGATGAAAACGGCAACCCTGTGATGGTGGCTTATGTGGGTGGAGATGCCTTCTATGTGGTTAACGACAATGGCTTCCGGCGGCATGTGGATGCCGGCCCGGTTGATTGGGAAGTCGTTAACTACCTGGTGACCCAACTACAAGATAATAAGGAATTGGCCATAGAGCAGGCCCTGCGCATGATGGGGCAGGATGATCTCTTTGCCAAAGCAGCTCTTGATGCGTCGCTTAGCCACGTCAACATTCATGAGATCCTCAACCAGGGCTTACCGCCCCAGGCGCGAGATATGTTGGGGCTCTTGGGATTCCGTGTGGTTATCAATTATCATGGCGAGTTGATCCGCCTGGATCAACCGGTAATGCCCTCGGACGAATAAACCTGTGGTCGCCAGCCCCCGCTCAGTAGGCGCCACGCCGGAACAGCATATAAGGGATCGTCTGCAAGATAATGCGCAAGTCCAGCGCCAGCGACCAGTTTTCCAGGTAGTAAATATCGAGCAGACATTGTTCGTCAAAGGTCAGGTCAGACCGACCATTGACCTGCCACAGACCGGTCAGGCCGCCCTTAACGTCCAGGCGTTGCCGATGCCAGGGTTGATAACGCGCCACCTCATCGGGCAAGGGGGGGCGCGGACCGACAAAACTCATCTGGCCTAAGAGAATGTTATAGAGTTGGGGCAGTTCGTCCAGGCTAAGACGCCGGATGATTCGGCCGACGCGGGTCAAACGGGGATCATCTTTGATCTTAAAAATGGGGCCGTCCACTTCATTCATGTGCCATAAAGCCGCCTTTTGCGCTTCGGCGTCCGCTACCATAGAGCGAAATTTGACCATGCGAAAGCGTTTGCCGGCCTGACCGACGCGCTCCTGCACAAATAACACCGGCCCTTCCGAATCGAGCTTGATGGCGATGGCAATTACGGCCGAAATCAGCAGGCAAGGCGCAGCCAACAAGACCAACCAGGTCAAGTCCATCAAGCGTTTAAGCGCAGCGCCCGATAAACTAATCTGTTGTTCGCGCACGCCCAAAACCGGCACGCCGCCCATGTTGGTCAACTCGACCCGTCCCAGGCTAAGTTGGAACAGGTCAGGCACTACCTGGACATCCATGGCATATTTCTGGCACAGCCGAATCATTTTGAGGATGTCTTCATGCCGTTCGGCGGGCATGGCGACGAAGACGGCATGTAGATCGGGTCGTTCGCGCAACACGCGGCCTAGCTCTTGCCAACGGCCCAAATGCGGGATACGGCCGGAGCCGATATTGTTTTCACCAGAGCCGTCATCCAGGTAACCAATCGCTTTGTAACCCAGGTCAGGACGAGCCAAGAGGGTGCGGATGACGCCGCGGCTGGCCTCGCCGGAGCCGACAACTACTACATGATCAACGCCGACGCCGCGTTGGTAGGCCAGCGCCTGGATCAGGCGGCGACCCAGGCGCGCAAAGCCTAACAGGATCACGGTGAAGAAGGCGGCCCAAAACAGCATCAGGCGCGAGACGGCCATCGGCCGAAAAAAGAACGTATAGGCCACAATCAACATGAACCCGGCCGCTGTGGCGTAGCTGATCCGTGACATCTCATCAATTAAAAACTCCCCTCGACGGCGACGCCACACCTGCCCTTGCCAGAAAGTCAGGGTCAAGATCAGGGTCAAGATAGTTTGTTGGCCTAGATAATTGGGGTAGGGCACATAGAATTGAGACTCCACCTCGCGCAGCCATTGCCATTCGTAGCGGGAGAGATAAGCCAGTACAAACGCCACATTCATCAAGATGAGGTCTATGAGAATCGTCAGGATGGGGGCTGTGTATGGTCTACGTCGGTTCATAACCCTTCAACCGCGACTTGATGGTAGATCGCCGCCAGCGCTACGGCTGAATTGTGCCAGGAGAATTCCCTCGCGCGCACCAGACCGCGGGATCGTAATTCGGCCGATAATGGTGCCTCGGCTAAAACTTGCCGAATCGCCTCCGTCAAAGCGGTCACATCCAGCGGATCAAACAAATAGGCCGCTTCGCCGACCACTTCCGGGATAGAGGATGTATTGGCCGCAATCACCGGCGCGCCGCACGCCATCGCCTGGGCTACCGGCAAGCCAAAACCTTCGTAAATGGAGGGAAAAACCAGCAAATCGGCGGCATTGTACCACAAAGGTAAATCTTCATCCGGCACATAGCCGGTCAGAAGCACCCGCTTGTGCAGGCCAAGCTGTTGAATGCGTTGGAAAATCTCCTCATATAGCCACCCTTTACCGCCCACAAGCACCAGAGTGAGATGCGGGTCCTGGATTCGGCCGAAAGCCTCCAACAGCGTCAATAAATTCTTGCGGGGCTGTAGCGTCCCCACATGCAAGATAAAACGCGCCGGGGCTTGCACCCGCGTCCGAAATGCCGCCACCTCCTCCTGCGAGCGCGGTCTGAATGTCTCATCCACCCCTGGCCGCACTACCGCAATCCGTTCCCAAGGAATATCAAAATAATCATGGATATCCCGCCGCGTCGCTTCGGAAATAGTAATTACTCGCCGCGCCCGCCGGCACGACCGTCGCGCCTGCGTGCGCAGATAGAGCCGTTTGGCCGCCGGAAAACGCTCCGGAAAATGCACAAAGCTTAAATCATACACCGTCACCAGACTCGGCAACCTGCTCAATACCGGCGTCACAAACGCCATGCTGTGCAAAATATCAACCCCTTCCCGGCGCGCCGCCCAGGGCCAGACCGCTTGCTCCCAGACTATCCGCACCGGCGGATAATGGGTGGGCCAACGGCTTGCCCGTATCGTCAGACCAGGCGTCGGCGGCAGCCCTCCTTCTCGCCCGGCCCAAACGGTATATCGAATCTGGCTATCAATGGGCAAGTGGCGCAATAATTGCTCAATATAATGGTGAATGCCTGCCCGCCGATACCCGGCTCCCCCAAACAATAGATGGGCGTTAATTCCGACAGTAACCATGAAGCCCGATTATAGCGTATCCGCTTCAATCTACCGATGCCCTGCCGGCGCTCAAAGCCGCGACAGACGTCTTCCCTAACTCATCTGATGTTAATCACCCTGCCACTTCTCCCGATGCAATTCATATACTTTTGCCTTACAATAAGAACTATGCGTCGAGAAAACTGCATGCGCGACATGAGATGCAACAAACCAGGAAGCTACAACGTACTGTGGAGCAGACGACGCTGTTTGTGAAAAACTGAAGGAGTTCTGGCGATGTATTTCAACCCGCTTTACTTTGTTTTTGCTTTACCCGCCTTACTGCTAGGCCTGTATGCGCAGGCCAAAGTCAAAGGCGCTTATAACAAATATGCCAAGGTTCGCACGGCGCGTGGCATTACGGGTCAGCAAGTGGCGCGCTCGTTGCTGGATGCCAATGGTTTGTATAACGTCTCTGTGGAAGAAACTCAAGGTTTCCTCAGTGATCACTACGACCCTCGGAGCAAAGTTTTGCGCCTAAGCCCGGACGTGTTTCGTTCCAACAGTGTGGCCGCCGCTGGCATCGCCGCCCACGAGACAGGCCATGCCCTGCAGGATGCCAAGGGATACGCCATGCTCAACATGCGCAGCGCCATGGTGCCGACTGTGCAGTTTGGCAGTATGCTGGGGCCGATTATCTTCCTTGCCGGTTTCCTGCTAAACCTGACCACGCTGGCGTGGGTCGGCGTGGCTTTGTTTGGCGCGACCGCCGCCTTTGCGCTGATCACATTGCCGGTGGAGATTGACGCCAGCAAGCGCGCCAAAACTGTTTTGGTTAGCAACGGCATTTTGATTGGCAATGAAATGGAGGGCGTCAATAAGGTTTTGGATGCGGCTGCGCTCACCTACGTGGCCGCGGCGATCCAGGCCATTGGCACGCTTCTCTACTATGTGTTCTTACTGTCTGGGCGGCGGCATGACTAAGTCCTAGAGTGGACAATCTGAGGTCACCCTTTGGGCGAAGGCGCCGCCTCAATTTCACCCGGCAACCAGGGGGGTCTCTGCAACTACCCGGCAGAGACCCTCTGTTTTAAGGCGAATCGGGTTGTCAGGGCGAGAAAGCCAGGGTTGCCCCCTCCCGCCTGCGGCTGGCTTAAATCCGGCGAAAAGCTTTCGATTCCCAGGGTAAATGGTGTACACTTAAGCGATTTTCCCTATTTTTTGTGGTCTGACGGTGATTTCCCGCATACCTTGGTCACTGCGCGGACGAATTCCCAGGAATTTTCCTTTAGGAGATAGATGATGGATATTGAAATCGTGCCTTTGCTTGAGTCGCAACATAAGCCGATACCCGTACAGATTCGATCCTTCGGCAAGGTGTTTAGCGACCGCATGTTCACTCAGCGCTATGATGAGGGACAAGGGTGGCACGATGCCCAAATTGGGGCGTATCAAGCCTTACGCCTGGAGCCATCCTGCGCAGTGTTCCATTACGCGCAGGAAATTTTTGAGGGCACCAAAGCGTATCGCCGCCCAGATGGGGATATCAATCTCTTCCGACCGTGGGAGAACATGAAACGGTTCAATGAGGGGGCGCGCCGGATGATGATGCCGGAAGTGGATGAAGAGGATCATCTGCAAGCTTTGATCACGTTGGTGGAGGTGAGCCAGGCCTGGGTTCCCTTTGAGGCTGAGACATCCTTGTACATTCGACCGACAATGATTGCGACGGACGCCACTTTGGGCGTTCACGCCAGTCGCTCTTATCTCCATTTCATCATTACGGGGCCAGTCGGCCCTTATTTTGAGACAGGTTATGAGCCGGTAGCCGTCTATATCTCCGATGAATATGTCCGAGCCGTGCGCGGCGGCACCGGCGATGTGAAAACCGGCGGCAACTATGCGGCCAGCCTGCTGGTGACTGAACAGGTCAAGAGCCAGGGTTACAAACAGGTGTTGTGGCTGGATGCGATTGACCGGCGCTACGTGGAAGAGATTGGCGCGATGAACATCGCTTTTGTTTATAATGGCAAACACATTGTTACTCCTAAGCTAACAGGCAGTATTCTGGCCGGCGTAACGCGTGATTCTGTGCTGAGACTGGCCCCGGACCTGGGTTTTGTTGCCACGGAAGGATTGATAGACATTCATGATGTTCTCGCGGATATTCGGTCTGGGGAGATAACTGAAGTTTTTGGTATGGGCACTGCGGCTGTGATTGCGCCTGTCGGCAAATTTGGCTACCACGGGCAGCAATACCTAATCAATGATGAAAAGGTTGGCCCGGTAGCTCAGGAACTTCACCAAATGCTGACTGACATTCAATATGGCCGCCTGGCAGATCCGTATGGCTGGACCTATCAGATTCGCGTGAAAGAGCGTTCACACGCCTGAGATATGGTTTGGCGTATCGGCCGAAAAGTTGCAGTTTTTTTGTCGGTTGGGTAATGGCGCGGCCGGCCAGAGAGAAAAATAGGCTTGCCCGCGTGACAGGTTGACTATGCCCCTGAAATTGTTGTTGAGTTATGCGATTGATCCGGCTAAGGTGCGTGAATATTATGACTTCGTTATGAAACGCTACTTGCCGACGATGCACTCGATGGGCCTGGAAATGATCGAGGCTTGGGCCACCGCCTACGGCGATTATCCAGATCGCCTGGTGGCCCTGGCGGCGCGGGATGAACCGACGATGCAAGATTTGTTCAATAATGAGTTGTGGACGACGTTGAATGAGGAGTTGGGGGAATTTGTCACCGATTTTAACTATAAGGTAGTGGAATATCGGCCGGGTTTTCAGCTTTGAGCAGCAGGGTGAGGCTGAAGACTAAGGGGCGACCCCTACGCCCGACCATACTATAGCGATAGAATCACAAAGACTCGCCGATTAAGGGCGAGTCTTTGTGTTTGGAGCGGAGAGGGCGGGATTTGAACCCGCGATCCCTTGCGGGATACACGATTTCCAATCGTGCGCACTAGGCCGGACTATGCGACCTCTCCAAGTGTAGGCGAATTATAGCAAGGTAGAGAAGCTTCGCCAATGTCGGAATTCTTGGGCGCCGTTCGCCGGTTGGATGATTGACGGTAATCAGGCCGGCTCTAGCCGACGCGCCAGCCATACCGGGAGGCGTTGCAAGATGGCGCGTTTGATGAGCAGGGGGCGCAGGCGATTCCACTCGCGGGCCGGACTGAAGAAGGTGTTGGGTTGTTTCCGCGCGGTGAAGGTGTGCGCGATGAATTCGTTGATCAAGCGGTTGATGGCGGCGGCGCCTTCAGGCACGGCCTGGATGATGAGGTCGGCGCGCTCGTAAGGGGTCTGATTCGGCCGAATTTCCACGCCCAACCATCCCCCCCATTGCGATAACCGATAGTAACTCTTCACGACATCCCCTTCTACCCTGCGGTT
>JAYRVN010000239.1:0-7149 GCA_041918535.1 Chloroflexota bacterium | reverse complement strand
ATGTCAACTTCCTCAATTTCCGCTACAGCTTCGACTTCAATAGTCCGGCCGCTATGGGCTTCTCGCCGGCCACTTACTACAGCCCGGTTAAGACAGGGGGAGCGCCGGTGGATGGCGTGCCCGACTCAGTGCCCGTCGGCCCCCTCGTCACCTGGTATGAGCACATCGGCTCTTGGGGCGGTCTGGTCACGATACTTAGCATGACGCCGACAACCGGCGTGCAGAACTTCTACCGCGACAATAGCGCCGTCGACCCGACGGACACCGGCGACCTGAAGGCGTTTGGCGAAACCGGCATTTACATGCCCGATCCTGATAGCAACATTATCATTCGCACCGTTTTCTATCCCATCCCAGCCGGCGTAGGCAATGTGGGCGCAGATTATCGCGCCCGTTACAGCACGCCCTTGACCACGACCGCGCTAGCGCAAAAAGCGGGTTTGGAAGCGGCAGGCTTCTTGCCGGTGGCGATCAAGGCGATGCCATAAGCTGACAATGCCGGCTATGGCCGAATTGCTGTAGCGTGAGAGGGGCATGGTTCATCTTGGCCCTAAGCAGCCTGACAAATCTTACCGGCGTAGTCGCCTGCGTCCCCGCATGAACCATGCCGCCAAAGGTTTTTAGACCAAAGGGGCAACCATCGCGGTTGCCCCTCTAGTTGTCAGGCGGTCGGTAGATGAAGAACGCGATTGAGCAATAATCTCAAGGAGCGGGCGTCGGCGCTTCAGTTGTCGGCGTATCCACAGGCGTCGGCGTAGCTACCGGCGCCACATAAGGCGCCGTGACGATCTCCACCTGAGCAATCGCGCCCGCCGTCACAACCACATCCGTGCTGTAAATCTTTCCCTGTAACTCCAGGTAAATCTGATAACTGCCTGTTGCCATATCTGAGAAGATAAAATTTTCCGCCAGGTCTTCATCGGGTTGCGCAATGTTGCTCGGATCGCCCAGGTAACTCCAGACAACCCGATCCTCCAGGCCGCCTTCGGTTTGGCGCAGCGCGTGAATGGCCGCCCCTTGCCAGGGACGCCCCTCCGGATCGATCAGGCGGCCGGCGATGACGCCGCGGTCGGCGCCCGGGGCCACCCACAACATGGGATTGCGGGTGGCTGTATATTCGTTGGAACCGACGCGTACTTCGAGGTGTAGATGGCGCACGGTGGCTGCGCCGCCTATGCCCACTTCGGCGATCTGTTCGGCGCGTTGAACACGCTGGCCTGGCGTCACCGTGATATTGAGCACATGCCCATACAGCGTGTAAACAGGTCGTCCATACCAGCGGAAATCATGTTCGATGACCACCAAGTGTCCATACCAGTTGCATGACCAGCCGTAGAGGCGATCTTCGTCTGACCCGGCCACGACTACCACTCCATCGGCAGCGGCCAATACCGGCGTGCCCAGTTGCTCGCTAATATCCACCCCGGTGTGCATCGCCAGACGGCCATTATAATCAGAGCCGTAGGGGAAGAGATCGTTGATCAGCAGGCGTCCGCTGCCCGGCGGCAGCGGCTTGCTCAGCCAGAAATGGGTTGTCGGAGCCGGGGCAGGCGTCGGCCAGACTTCAGCGGGCAAGTAGGAGTGCCGATAGTTAACCTCGTAGGGTTTGCGGCAGGTGCGATCAACGGGATCAGGCGTGGGTGTGAGGGTGGGTGTGGGTGTTATCGTCGGTGTGGGGGCGTGGGTGGGGACGGGGGGGGCTGTGGCAATCGCCGTCGGTGTTGGCGGCGGCGCCGCGGGGGGCGCGAGTGTCACTGTCGGCCGGGGCGTGGGGGCAACGGTGGTGATCGCCGCCGCCAGCGAAGCAACCGGATTTTGGGGTTGCGTTAGGGCCGGGGTCTCCGGTCGGCAAGCGGCCAGGCTAATCAAGAAGATAAGCAGGCAAGTTCGTTTGAACAGCATAGGCATTGAGCTAAGCACACCTGAGTGAATCTGGGCGCTGCGTCTTTGGTCGGCTTTTCCCATCAGGAGAAATCCCCGATACAATCATCGGCAAATTAGCTGTGTGAGCAAGTGAGTGCGTGGTGATGCGCAATGAAGAGCGTTCCGGCGGCCCTTTGCCCAAACGGGTTTGGCTGTGGCTGTGGGGCAGCGCCTGGCTGATCTTGCCCTTCATTATCGCCGGCATTGGATTTATTTCAGCCGGTTTCTTCGATCCACCGCTGGCCGGCCCGCTCCAGGCGCACGCCCAGCTTGCGCCGGTGACGGTTTCGGCCGAACAGACCCGCATCACCGCCTTGCCCCTGACTGTGCACACCCCGTTCTCCCTACAAATGAGCGCAAGGCTGGCCGAGGGTTCGGCCGAAACCAGCTATGGCCTACAATTTGCCGATGGTAACAGGCAACTGATGGTGGCCGTCTCACCCGCCGGTTATGTGCGTGTTTGGCAAGTCGTCGGTGGTCAGACAACAGAGTGGTTGCCCTGGCAACCTTGGCCGCATGTCCGGTCGGGGTCGGCGGTCAATACTTGGTGGGTGAATGGCGGCGTGGAACAAGGGTCGCTGGTTGTCCGGCTTAACGGTGAACGGCTCTGGCGCGCGCCCCAAGCTGACTATTGCCGGTCTGAAGCAGGTTGCCGGGTCAGCCTGTGGGGCAACAGCCTAACCGGCCAGGCTACGCTCGATTTCCGCGAATGGCGGCTCTATGCGCCCAACCCATAACGCCGGCTGCATCACTCCCCGCCAACCTCATCGCTCCTGTTGCACCATGTGGTACACCAGATCGGCGGTGGAGATGACGCCGAGCGGGATTTTTTGGTTGCCGTCGGCCCGCACGACTACAACGCGGTGAATCTGTTTTTCGATCATGAGGCGCGTGGCGTCCGTGAGGGTGTTGGTGGTGGCAACGGTCACCACATCACGCGTCATATAATCCACGACTCGTTCGGCGCCCCAATCGGCCGATTTCAGACGCGCCCGCAGTAAATCGGTGTGACTGACAACCCCGGCCAACTCTTGGCGATCGTTCACCACTACCAGAGCGCTGACATATTCGTCCACCATGCGCTGGGCCACTGCCAGCAATGTCTCATGCGCCTGACATGTATACACTCCCAGGCGCTTGGCTTGTAAAACTGTTGGTTCGCTCATCCTGATTCCTCTCCCCGCGCCACTGCCTCAGTGACTACTCATGATAGTGTTTACCATATCCCAGGTGGATACGACAGCCAGCGGGCGCTGCGACTGTTTGTCCGCCACAACTACCCGATCAATATGCTCCTTCAAAACGATTTCAATCGCCTGTTCAAGTAGATCGTCCGGCGCGACCGTGAAAACATGGCGGGTCATATAAGTTGAGACGGGTGTGGTAGCCCAGTCAATGGTATCCATATGCGCCCGCAGCAAGTCCGTGCGGGTTATGATGCCCGCCATTGCGCCGTCTGTATCCGAGACAATCAGGCAACCGACAGATTCTTCCGTCATCTGACGCGCAGCCGCCAATAGGCTGGTCTCCGGCGGACAGCCAAAAACCCCATATCGTTTGGCTCGTATGACTGTCAGACGTTTCATTAGCACACTCTCCACATGACAAACTCGGACTATGTTAGTATGATAACCGCCTGCTGGATGCGCGTCAATTCCGCGAGCGTAATATGCGCCCGCCCAGGCGGCTAATCTGCCAGGCCGGGCCATCGGCATTCTCTTTTTCGGCAGGGAACCGACAAAATGGGCTATAATCATGATCGCCTTTGAGAAAAAACAATGACGCACCAGCCAGGCCGTCGGGAATTGTCGGCCGGGCTGATTTCTGCAAGCGAGGTTAGCATGACTCTACAAGACATTTTCGGCGCGAGAACCCGGCTACCTGATGGGTCCGGTGTGTATTATCGGTTGGCCCGGTTAGAAGAGACGGGACAGGCAAAAATCGGCCGATTACCCTTCTCTATCCGCGTCTTATTGGAAGCCCTTCTGCGCCACTGCGATGGCTACATCATCTCCCCAGAGGATGTGGTGCGCCTGGCAAACTGGGCCGCGCGCAGCGATGATCGCCAGGAAATCGCCTTCATGCCGGGGCGTGTAATTCTGCAAGACTTCACCGGCGTACCGACTGTGGTTGACCTGGCCGCCTTGCGCTCCGCTATGGCGCGTATGGGCGGCAACCCGGCCAAAATCAATCCACAAGTGCCTGTTGATCTCGTCATTGATCACTCCGTTCAGGTTGATCAATTCGGCTCCAGCTATGCCCTCTTCTTCAACGCCGAGCGCGAATTCGTGCGCAACCGTGAGCGTTACGAATTCCTCAAATGGGGCCAGGAAGCCTTTGAAAACTTCCGCGTCGTGCCCCCCGCCACCGGCATCGTGCATCAGGTCAACCTGGAATATCTGGCCCAGGTGGTGATGAGCGACGGCGCAGAGGGTAGCCGCGTGTACTATCCCGACAGCGTCGTCGGCACCGATTCCCACACCACCATGATCAACGGCCTCGGCGTTGTCGGGTGGGGTGTGGGCGGCATCGAAGCCGAAGCCGTCATGCTCGGCCAGCCCGTCTATATGCTCACGCCCGATGTCGTTGGTTTCAAGCTCACCGGCCGTTTGCCCGAAGGCTCTACCGCCACCGACCTGGTGTTGACCGTCACTCAAATGTTGCGCAAGAAAGGGGTTGTGGGCAAGTTTGTTGAGTTTTATGGCGATGGCATTCACAGCATGAGCTTGCCGGACCGCGCCACCATCGCCAACATGGCGCCCGAATACGGCGCGACGATGGGCTTTTTCCCGGTAGATGTAGAGACGCTACGCTACTTGCAGCGCACCGGTCGTCCCGACGAGTTGGTGGCGCGGGTGGAAGCCTACTGCCGCGCCAACGATCTCTTTTACGAGCCGGCTATGTCTGACCCCGACTTCACCGACACGCTCGCGCTCGACATGTCCACAGTGCAATCCAGCCTGGCCGGCCCCAAGCGACCGCAAGATCGCATCATTCTCAGCGACATGAAACGCAAACATCGCGAAACACTGCTGACGCCCGCCGGGCCGCAAGGCATTGGCCTGAAAGAGAGCGATCTGGAGCGCACCGCTACCTATAAGCAGGGCGGTCAGCAGACAGAGATGCGACATGGCGACGTCATTATTGCGGCCATTACTAGCTGTACCAACACCTCAAACCCCAGTGTTATGGTCGGCGCCGGACTGCTGGCGAAGAAAGCGGTTGAGCGCGGCTTGCAGACGCCGCCTTATGTGAAGACCAGTCTCGCGCCCGGCTCTAAAGTGGTGCATGACTATCTGGAGAAAGCCGGTTTGCTGCCTTATCTGGAGGCGCTGGGCTTTCATATCATTGGCTACGGCTGCACGACTTGCATCGGTAATTCCGGGCCTGTGCCGGAAGCGGTTGAGGCGGCGGTCAAAGAGGGCGAGTTGGTGGTGGCCTCCGTGCTCAGCGGCAACCGCAATTTCGAGGGGCGCGTGCATCCGCTGACCAAGATCAACTTCCTGGCCAGCCCGCCGCTGGTAGTGGCCTTTGCTCTGGCCGGCACGACTGACATTGATCTAACGACCGAACCGATCGGCCATGACCGCAACGGGGTGGCGGTTTATCTGCGCGACCTTTGGCCATCCAGACAAGAGATCGAAGCCACGATTGCCGCATCCCTGACGCCGGAGATGTTCCGCCGACAATACGGCAACACCTACACGGAGAATGAGCAGTGGAACGCCATCCCGGAAAGCAATAGCGAGCTCTATCCGTGGGACCCGAATTCGACCTATATTCAGGAGCCGCCGTTTTTCGTGGATATGCGCCGGGAGGTTCGGCCGATCGCCGACATTACCGACGCGCGCTGCCTGGTTAAAGTCGGCGACTCCGTGACCACCGACCATATCTCGCCGGCCGGCTCGATTGCCCGCACCAGCCCGGCCGGTCAATACTTGTTAGAGCGTGATATTGAGCCGCTCTATTTCAACTCCTATGGCTCCCGCCGCGGCAACGACCGGATTATGACGCGCGGTACTTTCGCCAACATCCGCCTGCGCAACCAGATGGCCCCCGGCACCGAAGGGGGTATGACTACCTACCTGCCCACCGGTGAAGTGACCACTATTTATGACGCCTCGCTGCGTTATAAAGAGGCGGGCGTGCCACTCGTAGTTGTTGCCGGCAAGGATTATGGCATGGGCAGTTCACGCGACTGGGCCGCTAAAGGGGCATTGCTTTTGGGCGTGAAGATGGTCGTTGCGGAAAGTTACGAACGCATTCACCGTAGCAATTTGGTAGGGATGGGCGTGTTACCTTTGCAATTTAAGCCGGGCCAGAATGCCGCCAACTTGGGGCTGGATGGCTCGGAAACTTTCTCTACGGTCAGCCTCACCGATAGCCTGAAGCCGCTGCAAGATGTCGAGGTGCGCGCCGTGAAAGCCAACGGCGACGAAATCCGCTTTCTGACAACCTGCCGGATTGATACGCCGGTTGAGGTGGATTACTACCGCAACGGCGGCATCCTGCATACGGTTCTGCGTCGCTTCCTGTCGGAATAGGTCGTTATCCGACCAACATCCAGACAAATCGGCCCAGTTTGCCCCGGCAAGCTGGGCCGGTTTCTATTTGTCTGAGTGTGTGAGGGAATCGAACTGGGCGTGGAGCCGTCACACAGGTTCTTCCATGTAGCTTCGAATTGCGCTATAATGCAGTGCGTAATGAGTTAATGGTCAACAGAATTTTTGGGACTGGATAGCGTATGCGACTCAGCAAAGACCTCCTCGACAAACCTATTATCACCATATCAGATGGCCGGATCGTTGGACAGGTGAAAGACCTCTTGCTAACGGCCGACCTCAAGACCATGGCCGGCGTCCATCTAGGTCGGGAAGGTCTCCTGAAACGGCGCGGCAAGTTGATCCCCAGCCAAAGCGTGGTGGTTTTCGGCATAGATGCCGTGCTGATCAAGAATGCTGAGGCGGTGGTGGATGAACGCGAGGTAAAGGATTCGGCCGATTGGATTCGTTTGGGCAAATTGCTTGGCCGCGAAGTAGATACCCAGGGCGGAACCCGCGTTGGCACTATCGGCGATGTCTTGCTGGATGAGGAGGGCCACATCACCGGCTTTGCTCTCTCCCGCGTCTATGTTGAAGGTCCCATCAGCGAAAAACGCTTGATCACCCACGCCGCTTTAATTGACACCGGCAACGAAGACGGCATCATGACCATTCACATGGCTGT
>JAYRVN010000238.1:0-3861 GCA_041918535.1 Chloroflexota bacterium | reverse complement strand
GGCGACGAAATGGAGTTGGTAGGGTATGATCTGCCCGTTCGCCGCTTGAGCAGCGCCGACGCGTTGACTGTCACGCTCTATGTGCGTCCCAAGCGTCCACTGGCGCAGGACTACAGCTTTTTTGGGCAGGTGCTGGCGGAATCGGCCGAAAACACCACCCGCTATGCCGCCTTCGACATCCTTCTACCGACTTCTACCTGGCCCGCTGGGGACGTGCAAACCATCGCCATGCGCTTGCCCATCGAACCCGCCACGCCGCCGGGGGTGTACCGTCTGACTGTCGGCATTTATACCCAGCGCGCTGGACAGTTTCAGAATTTGCCCCTCGTTTCGGCCGAAGGGCGTATCACCAACGACAACATCTTAACTTTGACCAAAATCCGCCTGGATGAATAAGACACCTGCTCACGCTCCCTTACCGGTTGTCTCCGGCTCCAATCCTTCGCTCTCGCTCTCGCCGCTCAGGTTAGCCGGTCTTTGCGCCCTCTTGGCTCTGGCCGGCGGTCTCGTACTGGCTTTTGGCGGCCCCCTGGCCGGGCTGGCGCTCATCCTGGCCGGCGCCGCCGCTTTTATCGTGCTCCGAGATATCGAAATGGGCTTTTGGGGCTTGGTGGCCGTCGTCTGCCTGTTGCCGTTTGCTACCCTGCCTTTCGATCTCGGCCTCACCCCGACCTTTCTGGATATAGCCCTCGGCGTCGTTACAGGCGTCTGGTTGCTGGGCCTTGTCACCGGCCGGCAACGCCGGGTGATCACGGCCCCGATCACCTTGCCCGTCGTTATCTTCTTGATCATCGCCATCTTCGCCTTCATCTTCGGCTTGCAGAATGGGCCGTTCACCCCCACCCTCGCCCGCAAGTTCGCCGAATTGCTCCTCAGCATCGGTTTTATTCTGGTCGTGGTGGATTATTGCCGGGACTGGGGTCGGTTGGAGCGGTTGGTGCGGGTCAGCCTGATCGGCGCCGGTCTGGCCGCTCTTTTAGCGATTGCCTTGTGGCTCTTGCCGGATGCTACCGCCAACGCCGGACTCAATGCGCTAACTCGCCTGGGCTATCCGGGCGGCTGGGTCATCCGCTATATTGAGGAAAACCCGGAATTAGCCGAACGCGCCATCGGTACATCGGTTGACCCCAATGCGCTCGGCGGTTTGTTGGTGCTCTTTGGCGCGCTGGCCGCCCCGCAACTCTTCACACCGCGCCCCTTATTACCACGCGGGCTGACCATCATTCTGACCGGGTTGATTTTTGTGGCGATCATGCTCACGTTCTCGCGCGGCGCTTTTATCGCGCTCGGCGCAGGCCTGGCCTTCCTGGCGCTGCTCCGCTATCGCCGGCTGCTGCCCTACATGGTGGCGCTCCTGCTGTTGATTCTGGTGCTGCCGTTCACCCAAAGCTATGTCCTGCGCCTGCTGGAGGGGTTTCAGGGGCAGGATTTAGCCACACAGATGCGTTTTGGCGAGTATAAAGATGCGCTGGAGTTAATCGGCCGCTATCCCCTCTTCGGCGTCGGTTTCGCCGGTTCCCCTGACATTGATCTTTATCTCGGCGTGGCTAACGTCTATCTCAGCATCGCCCAGCAAATGGGCTTGCTCGGCCTGGGCGCTTTTTTTGCCATCATGGTCACCCTTTTCGGCAGCGCCTTCTCGCGCCGCCGCTCTTTCCACGGCCAACCCCGCTTAGATGCTGTCTGGATCGGTCTACAGGCGGCTGTTGTCGCCGGTCTGGTCGCCGGCATCTTCGACCACTACCTGTTCAACACCGTCTTTCATCACACCGTCACCGCTTTTTGGCTCATGGTCGGATTGTCGGCGGCGGCAACCCGCCTGAGCGACAGCCTCAACCCGGCCTCACCGCGCGCGGAGGGTTGGTTGTTGCCCGATTAACCGGCCGGCGCTTTTTAGCCCCGGCGCCGGCACAAAATGATCTCGTCCTATTGGCAGCCAAGCTCAAAACTGCCGACTGAAGAGTGAGAGGCAACCCTACCGTGGCTTTTCCGTTTCCGACAATTTTTTGGAAATCACGCCGGCTGCCTGTATACTGAAGGCATGGATCGCTTACGTACTCCCCTGTTTGTGCTGGCGTTGGTGTTGGTGTTGCTGGCTGTCGTGGTGGAGATTGGGGGCGGCTTATTGGTCAAAGGATCGACGTCCGGGAACGTATGCGCCCAGTTGCCGGAGGATGATGAGATTGACCCTGATGAGGATTGCGACCCCGATCAAATCAACGATTTGAAGGCAGATGTGCCGGGCATGGGCATTGCCTACCTGGCGTCGCTAGATGGCGTCTGGTTGTTCAGTCTGGCGCTAATGGCTGCGCCCATGCTGATTACGGAGGCCGTGCAGGGGCGCATTCAGGGATGCGTCACTTTCATCTTCGCCCTGTTACTGTTACTCGCCACTATTGTGCTCATTTTTGTGGCCCTGGCGAAATTGTTAGTGATGGTGACGTTGTTATTGTCGGTGCCATTCGGCACGATTGCCTATTTTGCTATCTTTGCCGCATTTCCACGTGGGGCGGCCGCCGGTGTTCTAAGCGGATTGATGTTTCTCAAACTGGGGGCGATCATCAGCCTGGTCTTGGCGCAACAGCGGTTTCTCCAAATCAAATCCCTGGTTTTCCTGATGCTGACCTCGTTGTTGGCTAACATCATCATCAGTTTTCTGCACGGTTTCGTCCCTATCTTTCTGGTCAGCATCACCGACGCCCTGGCGGCGATCATTGTCGGGATTTTGGCGGCGATTTGGTTGTTGGTGTTGTTGATCGGCGCCATCCCGGCCATCGTGAAGGCGATAACCTGACGGGCTGTTGGAACGGGGGGATGAGCGGGTAATTTCCCGGCGATCTTCAGGTCATTGCCGGGCGCGCGGCGTTTTACCGGTCGGGCAAGGCCAGGACACACGAGCCGGCCTGACCGTTGCCACATAGAATTTGCAACACAATCACATCCTCTTTGGTCTGGCGACTATACAGGTCGAGTTTTATCCGTTGACCGGGGAGGATATCTTGCCGGGCGGTGAGGGGGTCGCCGTCTTTGTTAAGAGGTTGAGTAATGACGACGCTGGCTAGGTTGCCGTTGAGGAGCGCCACGTTCAGATCGCGTGCGCGGCCGGCGGGTTCCAGGCTGAGGCTGCAAATAGACCCTGCCGGTACGATGATGCGCTGATCGGCCGAATTTACACAATTCAACGGGTCAGCCCGGCGCACATCATCCAGAGTTGCTCGTCCACGCGGAATAAGCGCGCCGAAGCCGGCCATGCGTTCTTTCCACGCGCTGAAGCTATTGGAGTCTGAATTGTCATCCCGCCCCAGGCCGACCCCCACCCCGACAATAAAGAGAATGACGAGCAAAATCAGCAAGATGATAAATGTCTTGAGGCTCATAGTTTCTCCGCGTCAGCCCGACTTTAGCCGCCAATCGGAGGGGTTGGGGTAGGAAACCCGCCCCTCCGAGGTTTGGCCTAGACTCTTAGGGCGTCGGAAAAGGAATGACCGGCAGGAAGGGTATGGCATCGCGCGGCACAACGAAAACTCTCGTCGCAAAGGTGAAGGTGGGGAATTCCGGTTCCAGCACATACGCCTGAGTGAACTGTGTCACTCCGTTTAGCTGCACTTGGTCCACGACGCTCAACGTCTTGCCGTCCGGGGTAATGGTAATCGTTAGGGCGTGATCGAGGCCGTGGGCGGGCAGTTTGAGACTCAAAGGATCACCGACGTACGTGAATTGACCCGCCCCCCATTCGCAATTCGGATCGGGATTGAAGATGCTGACGGCGCAGGCCAGACCTGCCAGAAAGCCGTTGGAGTTGATACTGTAGAACTTGCCAGACAGGCGAAGTGTGACAGTCGTGCCGCTATTGGAAATTTC
>JAYRVN010000237.1:0-3163 GCA_041918535.1 Chloroflexota bacterium | reverse complement strand
CGCAGATTCACGACTTTGGCGAGATGCGGGAAGGGATGGTGGCGCGCTTTACTTTGTGGCTAGGGCCGATCCCGTTGCGTTGGCAAGCCCGGCATGTGGATGTGGGGCCGAACGGTTTTACGGATGTGCAAGAGCGTGGCCCGCTGGCGGTCTGGCGGCACACCCATCATTTTTCGGCCGAATCTCCCACCCGCACGCGCATCCACGAGCATATTGAGTACACGCATCGCCCCAGCCTGCCTGGCTTGTTTACGCGCCTGATTTTCGGCCGAATCGGTCTCCACGCCCTTTTCACCTATCGCCAATTCATCACCCGTCGCACGCTCCGCCGCACCCAACCGGCCTAAGGATATGTTCCCCATGACTGAATTCTGGATGATCTACCTGCGCGCTCTGCTTATCCTTGTCGGCGCCTTATCCCTGCTTTGGTTACTTAGCCTGCGCCTCAAAAACGCCGGCATCGTCGATCCGGTCTGGGGTCTGACCTTTGTTCTCGCCGGCTGGTATTACTTCAGTCGCACCCCGGACGGTGACCCCACCCGGAAGCTCTTGTTGATGATCCTGACCACAATCTGGGCCGCGCGTCTGTCCATCTATCTGCTCTGGCGCAATTGGGGACATGCCGAAGATTTCCGTTATCAAGCCTTTCGGCGTCGCTATGGCCCCCAGCGTTACTGGTGGGTCAGTCTATTTCAGGTATTCTGGTTACAAGCCGGTCTGGCCTGGGTCATCTCAGCCCCCCTCTTAGGCGCGCAAATCCGCGGCGGTTCTCTGAACGGATTAGACTATGCCGGCGTCGCCATCTGGCTCCTGGGTTTCATCTTTGAAGCCGGCGGCGATTGGCAACTCATGCGCTTCAAAGCCAACCCCGCCAACGCCGGCAAGCTGATGACCGGCGGTTTCTGGCGTTACACGCGTCACCCCAACTATTTTGGCGACGCCGCCTGTTGGTGGGGGTATGGCCTGATTTGTCTGGGGGCCGGCAGTTATCTAGCCGCGGTCGGCGCTGTGGTGATGACCTGGCTCATCGTCCGCGTGTCGGGCGTCGCGCTGCTGGAAAAAACCCTGACCCAAGTCAAACCGGGCTACGAAGAGTACGTCCGCCGCACCAGCGCCTTCATCCCCTGGCCGCCCAAGAAGTAAGCCCGGTTTGTCGCGCCAACGTGTGGCCCAGACCGGTAGGTGTCGGTAAGCCAGGGCGCAGCCTCTGAGACCTCCTCATGTCACAAGCGGACTCGCATACCATCGTCATCGGCGCCGGCATTGGCGGATTGACCGCCGCCGCCTGCTTGTTGCAGGCGGGCCGGCCAGTCACGGTGTTGGAAGCGCAAAACTACCCCGGCGGCGGCGCCGCCACCTTTTATCATCAAGGCTATCGCTTCGACGCCGGGGCGACTCTGGCCGGTGGTTTTGGCGTCGGCGGCCCGCATGCGCAATTGGCTGAGCATCTGGGGCTGACCTGGCCGGTGCATCCGGTTGACCCCGCCTGGGTAGTGCACTTGCCGGACGGTCGCATCGTCACCCAATGGGCGGAAGCCGGGCGTTGGCAAGAAGAGTGGCGGGCCGCTTTCCCGCGCGCCGAGAAGTTTTGGCGCACCCAGTCCTGGTTGGCAGAACTGGCCTGGGATGTTTCGCAACGACACTTTCCCTGGCCGCCCGCTGCGTGGCGGGATGTGGCCGGGCTGGCGATGGCTGTGCGACCCCACACGCTGGCAGCGCTGCCCTATCTGACGCAAACCATGGGCGCGCTTTTGCCCGCGGGAGAGCCGCTTTTGAAGTTGTTCGTAGACGCGAATCTGCTTATTTCAGCCCAAACCACTGCGGATCATGCCGGCGCGCTCTATGGCAGCGCGGCGCTGGATTTGCCCAGGCGCGGCGTCAACTGGGTCAGCGGCGGCATCGGCTCGCTGGCCCTGACGTTGGTGGATTGGATTCGCCGTCATGGGGGGCAGGTGCTATATCGGCAGCAGGTGGACAGCCTGGAGGTGAAGGCCGGCCGGGTGGTGGCTGTGACGACTAACCGCCAGGCGGCGCGTGGGCGGGAAAGCCTGCGCCTGGCCTGCGATACGCTTCTCGCCAATGTGACACCCTGGGCGCTGCTGGAATTGTTGGGCGAGAGCAGCCCGACGCGCCTGCGCCAGACGGTGGAGCGCCTGACGCCGACGTGGGGAGTATTTATGTTATACCTGGGGGTGGACGCGGCGCGCTTGCCGTCGGGCATGGCCGATCATCATCAAGTGGTGGTGGACGGTTTCAAGCCGTTGGGGGAAGGCAATTCAGCCTTCATTTCGCTGTCTCCGCCGGAAGACCTCACGCGCGCGCCGGCCGGGATGCGGGCGGTCAACATTTCTACGCACACCGACATCCGCCCCTGGTGGCAATGGCGCCGCGACCCGCATGGTCGGGCGGCCTACGATGAGCGGCGGCAACAGTTAACGGAGAAGCTCCTGGCAACGGCGGAGCAAGCTATCCCCGGCTTTCAATCGGCGGTGCGGCTGGTTTTGCCGGCCACGCCGGTGACCTATGCCGAGTGGACAGGACGACCGCAGGGGATGGTCGGCGGTTTCCCCCAAGCCTCCATTTTCCGAGCGCGCGGGCCGGAGACGGGGTTGCCGAATGTATGGTTGGTGGGCGACAGTGTTTTCCCCGGTCAGTCAACGGCCGGAGTGACGTTGGGCGCGAGGCGCGTGGCGCAAGCCGTCTTGGCCGGCAGCCGCCAGCCTATGTGGGTGAAACAGTGGTCGGCCGGGCCGGCGAGGTGACAGGCTCAGCCGGATAGGCCCAATTCTGCCGCCACCCTGGCAAAGTAACCAGCCAGTTTCGATAAGCCTTGAGGACCTCACCAACTTCTGCCTCTCTGAAAGGCAAGTGGATATACCCTGTAACGCGAATGCCGGGCGTTGCGCATCAATCATGGATGTTCGCTTTCTACCAGCGTTCGCGAAATCCTCACTTGATCGGGGAGTCGAATCCGCGTCTTTTTTCTTTCAGATGAGATTACCTACCCTCTAACTGCTTGTGTCTGATTGACTGACAAATCTTAGATAAGAGGGAGGGACAGTCTCCTGATATTGGTTTAAGATAGTAGGGTAATCACACCACCTATCGAACCGCAAGGAGACTGACCATGGGCAATCATATCACGCTCTTTACCAGTTTGATG
>JAYRVN010000236.1:0-7718 GCA_041918535.1 Chloroflexota bacterium | reverse complement strand
TGGCCGCCCGCGCGCGCGTGTGGGGCGTAGCGACGGCTATGTGGTTGGTCTTAGACCTGGCCCGACAACTATTTGAACTGGAAATCGCCGCCTCTGCCCTGGCCGCCTTATCGCCTGCGTCGTCTCGGGCAGCTCTCCTGCGCCGTCTGACGCCCTTTGAGCGGGTATTGCAAGGGCGGCCCCTATCGGGCTATGCGCGACGTTTGTTATTGCTCGCGCTGGTTGATCGCCCGTCGGCTCTGGTGAAACTTCTGCCGCGCCTGCGCCGCCGCCCCGCCCCTGAGGCCTAAATGTCATCCCTGGCTTTTCGACTCCATCGCTGGGCCTGGCTATGGCTGCTACTGAGCGGGCCGCTATTCCTCTTCATCACCCCTGCCCGCACGCCCGTGTTGCTGCTCTTACCGCTTCTGTTCAGCCTGCGCCGCCTGGCAACCGGCCATTGGTTACCGCGCACCCCGTTGGATCGGCCGATTCTCGGCCTGCTGCTGATGGTGTTGGTAAGCCTTTTTGCCACCCCCGACCTGGCTTACAGTCTGCCCAAAGTCGCAGGCGTCTTATTCGGCGTCACCCTCTTCTACACAACGGTAGAAACGGCAACCCGCTCCCCCCGCCACTTATGGGCAACCGTCGGCGTCATGGCCGCCTTTGGCCTGGGGCTGGCGCTCATAGGCCTGTTAGGCTGGCGCACAACGGTCGCCAAAATTCCGGGGATAAACGGGATAGCCAACCTCTTGCCGGCGCGCCAACTGACCCTGACCGGCGCCGAAGAGGGCATCAACCCCAACGAAGTCGCCGGAGTCATTCTGTGGACGGCGCCGTTATTGCTGGCCGTCAGCGTAGCCGGTCTGACGCACTGGCGTGAGTGGCGCGAGCAGGTCGCGCGCCGCGCCCCAGCCGCGGCCCTGGCTGCAGCCGGCCTGGGAGCGTCAGGCTTGGCGGCCATCTTGTTGCTAACTCAATCGCGCAGCGGTCTGGCCGGCTATGCGCTGGCCGCAGTCTGGCTGGCCTTTCTGGCGGCAGCGCGGCGACGGGGGGGGGCCTTGGCGTTGGCGGCGCTTTTGGCGGGAGGTGTGGCGCTTGGTATTGGACTGGTCGGGTGGGAGCAGGTTGTCGTTCTATGGAAGCAGAGCCTCGCCTCCGCGCCGTCCGGTCAGGCGGCGTGGTCGGCCTTATCCAGCCGCCCGGAGATTTGGGCGCGCGGCCTCTACGCTTTGCAAGATTTTCCGCTGACCGGCATGGGCATGAATATGTTCCGGCAACAGGTGCACGCGTTGTATCCTTATGTCACCATTGCGCCGGGGGTGGATTTGGGCCACGCGCACAACCAGTTTTTGCAGGCGGGTCTGGATTTGGGCTTGCCGGGGTTGGTCGCCTATTTGGGAGTCTGGTTGACGAGCGGCTTCATGCTGGCCCGCAGTTGGCGTTCTGCCCAACCGGCATCACTGCGCTGGCTGGCGGCCGGTCTCAGCGCCTCTCTCGTCGGTTCTCTGGTATTTGGGTCAGTGGACGCCGTGGCGCTGGGAGCGCGGCCCGGTTTCGTGTTTTGGCTGCTGTTGGGAGTAGTCGCCGCGCTACCCGCGGTGACCCCGCATAACTGGGATGCCGGCTGATGAGTCCTTCAGGCTTTATATACTGGCGAAGGCCATAATCTGACATTTTTCTCTCTGGTAGGAATGTCAATTTATGCCCTCAGCAAGTCTACCATAAAATCGCAAGCGAATCCCCCATAAATAATAGTACCATTGTTCTACTTGATCTGAATATCATTTAGTTGTAGAATGTTTCTACAAGTTATTGCGTGTGCTTGTGCATTGAGGGTAATACCTTAAGCCAGATTAACATTGGGTCGCAGCAAGGTCGTTTTTGTGTTTTTCCACACAAGAGAATGTCCGGATTCTAAAGCATATTTGCCCTCATTAAGGCAATATGATTTAGCGCGATCCCTTTTAGAGGCGCACTTTATCCTGAGATGGTGGGGGCAAAACAATTTTAGCCGAGGCAAGCCCATCCGATGAAAACCGGGTGGGCTAAAATAAAGCAAGATTGTTTTTGTATAATAACCTTTCAACAATGTATAAGGAGGTAGAGATGCTTCGTTTTGGTTTAATAGGTGGGGGGTGAGTTGTGTTGTCTTCTGCCGATATAGCAGCGTTATTGGGCTTAATTGGCGGTGGCGGTTAATTCCTCTCGCGCCAGAACTGATCGACTTGAGTGCTTAAAGGCTTTTTAGACCACAATCTAACGAATCTGTAATCCCAAAGAGATATGAGGGTGTTGCTAGTTATGTTCGGCAGCAGTCCGTGCTCAAATCATAGATTCGGCGCCTAAAGCAATTCTGAGTGCAAAGTCAAGGCGGGGTCTGTAGCTATGATCCCGCCTTTTGTGTTTGTTGTTTCTGTAGCGCAATGTCGTGGTAACCATTGCCCCACGTAGAAAGGCGATTTGAGCTTACACTTCCTCAACCGAAGTTAGAATCTGCCTGAGTCCTGCTTACCGGCTCCCACCGCATCGTATATATCAACCCAGTCATCGGATAGTCAACTGTCATAGAAAGTGTTCGCCTATTCTGTTCATCTGGTACTGACAAATTAGGGCGATTGACTCGGATCGTTTCATATTCGTGAATGGTAGTATGTGAGCCACGTTGGAACCCAGATGAAGACGATCTTTTTACTTCGGGGAAGAACACCGTAGGCTCGTAACCTGGCGGGAATACTAATTTTAACTCCAAACGCTTAGTGGGTCTATCTACACTCCATCCGAAAACCTCTACTCGGTCCTCTTCAGGACCTAATCGGGCAGAAGTGAGGGGGAAAACAGGTCCAACAGCTGTATCTGACAATCGATAGCCTACAATTTCGCCAGGACGGAGAGGAGGGGAGAAGATGAGGTTGACTGCAGTCTGGTGTCGTGAGTCAACGTCTTGTTTATCCAATGATATTCTGGGAACTCCGGGATCGGATCCAATCGGAATAAGTTCACCAACGTCAAGAAAACATTCTTCTGGCTCGTCGACCGGACGAGCAAGGTAGGCATACAATGATTGGATCCTCGAGAACGCCTCAACCGTAACTTCTCTCCATACATTTGCCGCGCCATCGTCACGTATTTCACATGTAAAAGAGACATTCACGTGTCCGACCCCAAACCTAGAGGCGTTATACAAGTATACTGCTTCTGGGGCTTGTTCCAGCCTTTGAGCAAGCTGGCGCGGATCCTGCTTTTCCCAAGGGATGAGATATCTAGCCGCTTTGTCATTGAAGGCATTCAAGGCGGCAGTTATGTCACCCAGTTTACTTTCGGTCTTAGTCGAAATCTCCCAAAGATCAGCCAATTCCACAGGATTTGTTTCAAGCGAAGACTCTGATTCTTTCCTTTTCGCTGCAATTTTATTTAGTCGCTTCTCCAATCTAGGCCAGAAAGCGTCAAATGCTGTTTCTAATATTGGCTCCGCAAGGCTTCTTGTCTCAGTAGAGCCCTTTTTGCTCGCATCAATGGCCTTGTTGAGATTCTTCATGAGGGCTCTAACCTCAGCCTCATTCTCTAAATCTACAGCTTGAAACTGACTGAGGGGTTCAGGCAAATTCTTTTTGGATACTTGGAAAAGCAGCGGGACAACGCGAGCCTTCTCAAGAGATTTCGCCAGAGCCCCAGACTCAAATAAAATCCAATGGGAGTTCAAATTGTCTGGCGTAAAGCAAACCAGACCATACTTCGCGATCTCAAGTTGAGCAGAAATTTCGATATACCAGCGATCACCCTTGTCTATATCTATATCAGAAACCCAAGGAACTATATTTTGAATAACAAGGCGCAGCCACCCATGCAAAGTATTGGCAATTTCTAGGCTAGTAGTCCCCGACCAACTGATGAATACTTCCATTGTCTTTATCTCCTCTAGAGCATGAGGGAGTGAGAACCTTACACAGTTATTCCCAAACTTGCTGTAGGCTCAACCGGTTTAGTTGAGGCGACCCAGGAGCGCGTATTTGGCGAAGAGGGTCGGGCGGTGGAGCGGGTCTATTTCCAGGGCGCGGTCGTAGTATTGCAGCGCGGTGCAGGCGCGCCCCAGGTGTTCATAGGCGCGACCGAGGTTGATGAGCGGGAAATAGGACACGTCCTGGCGGTCGGACTGGGTGGCTTGTTCCAGCCAGGGAATGGCTTCTTCCCAGCGGCCCAATTCGATGAGATAGGAGCCGATGTCGTTGTATGGGTTGCCGAAGGTGGGGTCAAGGTCAATAGCCTGCCGACACTCTTCGATGGCTTCCTCGTAGCGGGAGAGAAGGCTGTAGGCCCAACCGAGGTAAGTGTGCGCTTCGGCGGTGGGGTGGGCGGCGATGGATTGCCGGTAGAGATCAATGGCGTCTCCGAACTCCCCGTGCATTTGATGACGATAACCGCGTTGCAGCAGAACTAAGGCTTTCTGGTAGGTGATGCTTTCAGACATGGTCGTTTACCGGGTTAAGGAATGAGTTAATCGGTCGCAAGAGTGACCTCTAACTATGGTAGCACGAGTGGGGCGCGGGTTCAATTCACAATGCGTTAGAATCGGCCGAAATCCCTTCTTCCCCCTCCCTCCACGCCACCTACCCCGTCTCTAGCACCAACCGAGCTATCGTCACCCCGTCGCCGCCTTCACCATCTTGACCCAAAGCCCACGATTTCACAAATTGATTGCGCGTCAACGCCTGATGCACTGCCGACCGCATGCGGCCTGTGCCCTTGCCGTGAATGATGCGCACCCAGGGCAAATTAGATAACGAGGCGGAGTCGAGGTACTGTTCTAACATTTGCAGTCCCGCTTCCACGCGCTGACCCCGCAGGTCCAGCTCCATCCCCACTTTAGCCCCCAGCGGTGTGGGCGCGGGCGTATACGCTGCCACCGGCTCCTCCTCCGGTTCGCGCAGTTCCAATTCGCTCACCTTGGCGCGGAGGTGCAAGCGGCCAATGGCGACCTCGACTTCCTGGCCGTCGAGGGTCAAAATCTGCCCTTCGGCCTTCAGGGTTTTGACGAAAACGGTATCGCCGACCTGCAAGGTAGTGCGCTGGCGGGAGCGGCGCGCGGGCGCGGGTGACGGCGGCAAACCCGGCAAAGGCGGGGCCGGCGGCGGCGGGGCAGCCTCCAGCCGGTCAAGCTCCTTGCCGACTTTTTTCAGGGAGTTCAGGGAAACGGCTTCGCGCACCTGCTGGCGCGCATGCCGGAGCTCCTCGCGCATGCTATCCAGTTCGTCCTGAGCCTGTTGGCGTACCGCTGCCAGCAATTGGCCGCGTTCTTGCTCAATGTCTTTCAAGCGGACAGTCAGTTGATCGCGCAAGGATTCGGCCGAACGCATGGCCAGCCGTGTACTCGCCTCCTCCGCCGCAATTTTGTCGCGCAGTTCATAAATCGAATCTAGCAACGACTCCGTCTCCCGGTTGCCGCGCCCCACCAAAGTCAAGGCTTCATCCAGGATCGAATCGTCCAGTCCCAGGCGGCGAGCAATAGCCAGGGCGTTAGACTTGCCGGGGATGCCGATGGTCATTTCATAGGTGGGGGCCAGCGTTTCCAGGTCAAACAGCATGGAAGCGTTGATGGCGCCGGGAGTGCGCGAGGCGTAGAGCTTCAATTCGGGATAGTGCGTGGCGATGAAAGTCGTCGCGCCTTTGTCACGCAAATAGTTGGTGAGGGCGTAGGCGATGGCCGCCCCTTCGGTGGGATCGGTGCCGGAGCCAAGCTCATCCAGGAGCACCAACGATCGGTCGTCCACATCCTTGAGGATGCGGATGATGTTGGTGATGTGTGAGGAGAAGGTGGATAGGCTCTGCTCGATAGATTGCTCGTCCCCAATATCGGCCGAAACGCGATCAAACACCGTCAATCGCGCCTCCGCCGCCGCCACATGCAAACCCGACTGCGCCATTAACACCATCAGGCCGATATTCTTCAAACTCACCGTTTTGCCGCCCGTGTTTGGCCCCGTGATCAACACAATAAACGTCTGTTCATCCAGCAAAAAGTCAGTGGGCACAACGCTTTGTGGATTCAACAAGGGATGGCGCGCCGCCCGCACCCAAATGGTCGAGCCGGGATGCGGCAACTGCGCCGCCCGCCAGGCCACGAAATCCGGTTCTACCGCGTCCAACTCCAGGGCATAGCGCGCCCGCGCAAAGATCACGTCTAGTTCCGCCAACCGATCCACGCTGCGCCGGATCGCATCGCCGAAATTCGCCACCTGGCCTGACAGTTCAGCCAGGATACGCTCAATCTCCTTCTGTTCTTGAATTTGCAAAGAGCGAAACTGATTATTAACCTCGACCGTATTCAACGGCTCAACCCATAGCGTCGCCCCGCTGCCGCTTTCATCATGCACAATACCCCGAATACTGCCCCGGCTTTCCGCCCGCACCGGCACCACATACCGCCCACTGCGCATCGTGATAATCGGTTCCTGCAAATGCTTGTTGAGAGGGCTGTTCAAAATGGCGCGCAGCTTTTCATGAATGCGACCATGAACCACTTGCAGCTCCCGGCGGATGTTAGCCAGCTTAGGGCTGGCGCTATCCAAAACTTCGCCCCGCTCGTCCAGGGCTTGGCTGATCGCCAGCACCAGGCCGGGGCATTCTTCAATCAGTTCGGCAATGGCGGTCAGTTCAGGATTGGGCTCCTGCGCTTTCAGGAGTTGGCGTTTCAGGTTACGGGCCGCAACCAATGTGTTTTGCACATCCAACAAGTCCATCGCCAGCAAGGTAAAACCCCGTTGCGCGTTGTCTACTGCTCGGCGGACATCGCGCGCGCCTGCCACGCTCAGGTCACTCCCGCTTTCATACAGACGTCTGGCTTCGCGTGTTTGCGCCTGCCAACGTCGCGCTTCCGCCATGTCGCGGGTGGGTTGGGTGCCCAGGGCCAGAGCCGCGCCGGCGCTGAAACTGGTATAAGCGGCCAGTCGCCTGAGCACTTTGTCAAATTCAAGGGTTTGCAGTGATTTGGTGTCCATGTTATCTGTACGTTAGTATAACAACGGAACCGCTCCGGATCGAGCCAAAAGGCTTGTGCCGGGCGGCTTTTCGGCTAGAATGACGAGTAACCTAACGTTCGACGCCTAGCGATTCCCCCCGCCGGTAGCCGGCTGATCGGCTCAGGCGCGCAATTACGGGCCGAGCCAGGCAGACCAGGCTAAAAAAGCAAAGCGTATGAACCACCCCGTATCCCCTGCCATTCGTTTTGAGCAGGTCAGCAAGCGTTTTGAATATACACCCGACCAACCGCAAACGGTGTTGGAGTCGTTAATCGCGCGTGCGCGGCGCGGCGGGCGACGGGCGCGACATGAGTTATGGGCCTTGCGCGAAGTGAGTTTTGAGGTACAGCCGGGGCAAAGTGTGGGATTTATCGGCCGAAACGGTAGCGGCAAAAGCACGTTGCTCAAATTAGCCACCCGCATCATTCATCCCACCAGCGGAACCATCACCGTCAACGGTCGCATCGGCGCGCTGCTGGAACTGGGCGCCGGTTTCCACCCCGACCTCACCGGTCGCGAGAACATTTTCCTCAACGGCGCGGTGTTAGGCTTGAACCGCCGTCAGGTGATGGAACGTTTTGACGCCATTGTGGCCTTCTCCGAGTTGGCGGAATTTATTGATATGCCGGTGAAACATTACTCGTCCGGCATGTACATGCGGCTAGGGTTCAGCGTAGCCGTGCATTGCGATCCGGATGTGTTGATGGTGGACGAAATTCTGGC
>JAYRVN010000235.1:0-7414 GCA_041918535.1 Chloroflexota bacterium | reverse complement strand
GAAAAATCCATAATTTCAGCGCGAGAAAGATTAGAAAGAGCCGGCCAATGCGGAGCCAACGGGGTTTAGCGGGGATTCGGCCTAATCCCCGCCACGCCCCATAACCAAGCAGCAGAAGCCCTGCCATTAGCCCCACCCAACTCCAGGGAAACGTCCCCGCCAGCCAGTGGGCCAGCGGCGAATCCGGCAACACCCAGAAGTCTCGCGCCTGGCCCACCGCCCGCCAGGCATACTCCCCAATCTGCCGGAAATAAGCGCCCCAGGTCATATCCTGCCAGCGGAAATCAGGCGCCATACTCACCACAAATCCCCCCATCTGTTGCGCAATGCCATAGCGCAACAAAACCCATTGCTGCCAGACAAGCCCCAGACTGAGCATGACCGTCAGCCAACGCCGGCGCGCCCACTCTACAAAAGCCGCATAACCTAACAGCCAAATCGCCAGCTCACTGCTGAATCGGCGTGGGCCATAACCGCCGCCGGCAAACCAATCGCGGGTGCTGCCGCTCAAAAACAACTCCAGAGCCAACAGGCCCAAGAGCGGCCAAGCCAAACGGGCGTGCCGCCGGGTCAGGCTCCCCAGACCGATAACGGCCGGCAGCGCCACCGGCATCCAGGTTAGCAGCCCGTGAAAAGTTGAGGTCAGCGCCGGCCATAACCAGGGCGCGCGCCAATCCAAAAAACTCTCTCCCTGGGGCAGCACGAACCAGCGCCCGTAGAACAGCCGCCACAAGGCAAATTGGATCGACAGGAGCGCCGCGACGCCCAGCCCCAGACCGACGGCATAGCGGGCAAAGCGGGGCAGGGCCGCCCATCGCCGACCTGACGGCAGCGCGATGCCGTCGCCAATCAGGGTCAGGATTGGCAGCGCCAGGTAGAGGACATGCTGCCAGCGTACCAACGCGGCCAGACCAATGACAGCGCCAAGCCAGAAACCACTCCAGGCGGACCGATCCTCTTGACTGGTTGTGCGCTGCCAGTAGATGACGATGCCTGTTGTTGCCAAAGCTGCGGCGGCATGGGAATAGAACGGCTCGCGAAACTGGTAATGCAACAAAGGGGTGGTCAGCATCAACGTCAGGGTAGCCAACCAGGCGGCGTCAGGTGTGGTGACTTTGCGCGCCAGACGCTGAGCCAGGCCAAAAGCGGCCAATCCTGCCAGCGCCGACAGGGTAGCGGCCCCCAACGTAAACGGCCACTCGTAGCCGGTAAGCTGGCTCTGGCCTGTGAGGAAAGCCAACAGGCGCAGGCCGGCCAGCCAGGGCAGCCACAACAGCGCTGCGCCCGGAGCAAAGGGGTTGTTGACATAACCGGTGGCAGTCAGGTCTTGATCCAATCTCTTGTGGGCAAACTGCTCGCCGGCTGTGGGGTAGGCCAACTGGAGATCGTTGCTTAAATGCAGGTCGCCGTCGAAGACGATGGAGCGGGCGTAGGCATAGTAGAAGGCGCCATCCCAGCTAGGGGCGGCGGCGGCGGCCAGCAGCCACCATTGCCAACCAAAGAGACCCAGGATCAACCAGGTGGCGCGCCGGCGGAGAAAAGACGTTCGCAGAGACATGCTGTTTAGCGTGGACGGAAGTCCCGCAGGTATTTGGGGTGGATGATACCACCAGACGCCGGTGCGCGGCGAGGGCGAGTTGCGACCAACGGCGCAGGGGTGTTACTATACGGAGGGTTGGTTAGGCGAGTATGCCCATTTTTCGGCCGAAACACCATCCGCCTATCCCGCTGGAACCAATTGTGGAACAGCCGTTGAGCGCAACCATCATTGTGCTGAATTGGAATGGCCTGGCCCATCTTCAACTTTGCCTGCCGACGTTGCTGGCGCAAACTTACCCGGATTACCAGGTCGTGGTGGTGGACAACGCATCGTCGGATGGGTCGGTGGCTTATGTTCGGCAACACTTCCCGGAAGTGCGCCTGCAGGTGAACGCAGCGAATCTCGGCTTTGCTGCCGGCAACAATGCGGCGTTGCGCCAAATGACCACGGATGTGGCGGTGTTAGTGAACAATGATGTAACGGTTCGGCCGAATTGGTTAGCCGCCCTGCTCGATCCATTCCGCCAAGAGCCGCGTATCGCCATCGTCGGCAGCAAAATCTTCTACCCGGACGGCCGCCTGCAACACGTCGGCGGACATATCCAACCGCCCCGCGCCATACCGTCACATTTAGGCTGGTTGGAACAAGATGACGGGCAATGGGAGGCGGTGCAGGATGTCGCCTATGTGAGCGGGGCGGCGTTCGCTCTGCGGCGGCGCGTAGGAACGACGCTTGAGTGGTTAGACGAGGGCTTCTTTTTCTACTTTGAGGATGCCGATCTGTGTTTCCGAGCGCGAGCCGCCGGTTTTCGCGTGGTGGTCGCCCCGGCAGCCATTGCGACCCACTTTGAATCGGCGTCCATCGTCCGGCGCAGTCGCGCATACCTGCGACATTTTCACACCAGCCGTTGGCGTTTCATCCTGAAGCATTACGCCCCGACGTTGGTTTTGACCGAGACCCTTGCGGCTGAAAGGGCCTGGCTCAACGAGATTGATTCGGCCGAACGCCAGGCCGCCGCCCACGCTTATCGCCAAACCTTGTGGCATCTGTCGGCGATTGAAGAAACGCGCCGACAACAAGGCAGCCTGCCGTTGACAGACGCTCAGGCCTGGGCGCTCGTTCAGGCTCTGCAAACGTTGCGCCAGGCCGCCTGGCGCGCCAGTTTGTTCATCTAAGATGCCTATTATTTCAGGCCAATTACCGCCGTCGCAACGCCGTCTGGTTGCTCTCGGATTCGCCGTGCTGGCCTTGCTGACCGGCGCGTCTCTGCGCCTTTATCGGCTGACAGACCTGGGACTCGCCCACGATGAGGTAGCGCACTGGCTAATTGACCGGCAGATTCTGGCCGGCGAACACAGCGTCTATTTCAGCGCCGCCTACGGCCACGAGGCGGGGCAGCACTACCTGGAAGCGGCTTCGCTCCTCGGACTGGGCGACAACCCGCTGGCGCTACGTCTGCCGGCGGCCTATTTGGGGATAGTGGGCTTGGCGGTGAGCTATGCCCTGGGCCAACGGCTCTTCGGCCGGCGCGTGGCGCTGCTCTCCCTGGCGATTTTGAGCGTCACGTTCTACCCTACGTTTTTCAGCCGTCTGGCTTTGCGCGCCATCAGCCTGCCGGTCCTGACCGGGCTATCAGCCTGCTTTTATTGGCGCGCGGTAGCCGTGTCGGCCGCCGAGCCGGCGCGCCGAATGAAACAGCCGCGTGGGTCGGCTGTGTTCCTGGCGGCGGCTGGCCTATGCGCAGGCTTGAGCTTATATACGTATTCGGCCGCCCGCGCGCTCCCCATTTTCTACGCCTTCTTCACACTGTATGGGTTGGCGAGCCGGTGGTACGCCGAGTTGCAGCCGGGCCGTCTGCGGGCGTTGCCCCGCCATTTGGGGGTTTTGTCGTCGCGCAACCTGGTTCTCTTTTGGCTGACCTTGCTTCTGACGGCGTATCCGTTGGCGGCGTATTTGCGGGCGCACCCGGGGGCGGAGTATCGGGTGGCGGAAGTAAGTGCGCCGCTGACGGCGTTGCGCAGCGGCGAGTGGCGACCGGTTGCGGAGAATGCCCTGAAAATCGCGGGGGCGTTTGGCTGGCGGGGAGACCCGTTGTGGCGGCAGAATGTGGCTGGAAGGCCCATTTTCGATCCACTAACGGCCATGTTGTTTTATAGCGGCGTTATCTACTGTTTATGGAAGCGGGAGCCGCGCCATATCTTCATCCTCTTGTGGGCAGCGACGGCCACCTTGCCAAGCCTGGTAACCGTAGATGCGCCCAGCACGATCCGGATGATCGGTCTGTTGCCGGTGCTAGGGTTGTTTCCTTCACTAACTATTCACAGTTTATGCAAGTTATCCACACGATCACACCGGTTATCCACAAGCAAGCGACGTTGGCTGTGGATAGCTGGCCTGACGATAGTTGTGGGGTGGGGTTTCGGCCGAAATTTGCTCTATACCTTCTTCCTCTGGCCGGCCAACGACGAGGTCAAGTTCGTCTGGCAAGCTTCCTTGACGGCGATCGCCCGCGCTCTGGATGCCGCGCCCGACGTCAGTCCGGTCGCGGTGCTGGGCTGGTCGCCCGACAGCCTGGACCCGCCAACGCTGGCGCTATCTTTGCGCCGCGACGATTTGAGCCTACGCTATTTTGGTCATGAATTGCCCATCCCGATGGACGGGGTCATCTTGCCGGCGGGGGGCGTTGACGGCGCGCTACGGGTCATGCGCCCCACGCTGCGCCCTTTCCAGCCCTATCTGGAGGAGCGGCTGGCAGGTTGGGGACAGGTGAATGCGCAAGGGGATTTTGTGGCGTATCGGTTACGCGTTTCGGCCGAAAATCTTCATCCCACCACGCCCGCTCATGTCCTCTGGGGAGACGAGCTGCTCTTCCTCGGCTATGACCAACCCGCCCCCAGTCAATTTATCACCTATTGGCAAGTGCAACGCCGACCGTCTGCCCCACGCGCCATTTTCCTGCATGCCGTCACCGCCGACGGGGCGGTATTCAGTCAAAACGACGGCCTGGGGGTTCCCACAGCCTCCTGGCAACCCGGCGACATCATCTTGCGTTACCATGAACTAACCCTGCCCGCCGCCGCCTCTGTCGCTTTCCGCCTGGGCGTCTACAACCCCATGACCCAAGCGCGCCTGCTTACGCCCGCCGGGCAGGACTGGCTCGAGATAGACCGCCAACCCTAAAACAGCCCACCACATAGTCCCACCCGTTTTTGCATTCTCTCTCGCTTCCCCGTAGAATTCGGACAGAATCCGACGCACACTGTGTATACCTGCGGTCACCTCAGGCCGATCGGGTGTATGTCTGACAGCTATCTGGGCGAAGGAAAAGGAGAGTGCAAGTGGTTACTGCGGCTCAACACAAAGCACATCTAGAGAAAATTCGCAAAGGGTTGGCGACCCGTGTGCGCATTTTAGTGCCGGGGTCCGCCTGCCCGGTTTGTCAGGCGGCTGAAGGCGCCTATAACCTGGACGATCCGCGCCTGGATAACGAACTGGCCCTGCCCTTAGAAGCATGTTCCTGTGAGGGCGGCTGTCAAGCTTTCTATGCGCCAGTGCTGGATCGTTTTGGCCCGTAGTGCGGCGCGTTGTCGTCGCCGACCATGCGGGTGTTATCTGGCCCGGTCGCTTGTATGAACACCACCCATTGGCCGGGCCGGTTGCTGCTATGGCTGGCAGGATTCTTCGCGCTGAGCCTGACCGGTTGCGGCGCGGCTATTACCCCCACGCCCCCTCCCACACTGGAGCCCATTGCCCAATTCGGCCAACAGGTTTTTCAACAGAACTGCGCCATCTGTCATTCCACAACGCCAGACCTCGTCATCCGGGGGCCGAGCCTTCTGGGTGTGGCCGAACGGGCCGCCGGCCGCGTTAGCGGCATGGATGCCCGCAGCTATCTCTACACTTCAATTCTGAATCCGACCGCCTTCACCGTGGAAGGATTCCAGAATTTGATGCCCACCGATTTCGGCAAAACGCTCACCGGCGAACAACTCGACGCCGTTGTAGCCTACCTGTTGACTTTGCGCCCGTGATGCCCGCCGCCGGTTCGGTCAGCGGCTAATTGAACAAGCGCCGGCGCGCGGCCTTATCATCACAACCAAGTCACACCCATACCGTTGGCATTATCTCATCTGATGTCTTTTTAGGAGGCTGCACATGCTAAAGATTGGCAAGTGGATTCTGCGTATTGTATTGGTCGTCATAGGGTTGGTGGTGGCAACGCTGGCTGTAGTGGCTTATGTACCAGTCAAGCCTGACCCGTTCATCCCGGATGATCAATCCGGAGCCGGGTCAGTGGCCTTTCAGCCGGCCTATTCAGGTCTGCAACGGGAATTCCCGCCCGTCAATGCCCCGGCCGATAATCCAACCACGCCGGAGAAGGTGGAGCTGGGTCGCCAACTGTTTTTTGATCCGATACTTTCGGCCGATAATGACCTTTCCTGCTCCTCCTGCCACCACCCCGACCTGGGATTTGGCAACAATCAAGCCACCGCCATGGGGCGTGATGGCGTCAGCCTATCCCGCAACGCCCCCACGCTTTGGAATGTTGCCTACAGCCAGGCGCTCTTCTGGGATGGGCGCGAAACCTCGCTCGAAAACCAGGCCAACGTTCCCCTAACCCACCCCGACGAAATGGCGGCCGACCCAGACACCCTGACAACCGAACTAAAAGCCATTCCCGCCTACGTTGCGCTCTTCACGCAAGCCTTCGGCGACCAGGCCGACAACCTCACCCCCGTCACCATCAATCGCGCCCTGGCGGCTTTTGAGCGTAGCCTGATCACCAACAGCAGCCCCTTTGACCGCTATGCCGCCGGTGATGTAGACGCCCTTACACCCCAACAACGCCGCGGCTTGGCCTTGTTCCGTTCCGGCGCTACCCGTTGTTTTGAATGCCACGCCGCGCCCACCTTTGCCTCCGACTCCTTCCGCATCATCGGCGTACCCAGCGACGACCCTGGTCGGGCCGGCGTTGATCCCAACGGGATACCTGGGGCTTTCAAAGTGCCCACCCTGCGCAACATCGCCCTCAGCGCCCCCTACATGCACAACGGTTCCCTGGAAACTCTGGCCGACGTCGTGCAGTTCTACGCCGACGGCGGCGGACGCGCTCACGGGCAGACCAACGTGGATGCTTTTGTGGCCGGATTTGACTTCAGCGCACAGGAGAAAGCGGATTTGGTGGCCTTTCTCTACGCGCTAACGGATGAAAGCAACCTGCCCGAAGCGCCGACGGTAGCGCTCTCCGGCCTGCCCGTCGTACCCCGCCTGATAAACCGCGAACGCGCCACAGCCGCCGGCATAAACAGCGCGGTAGGTCGTGGCTTGCCCCCGCCTCGCCGTCAGCCGCAGCGTTTCACCGTTTTGCCCGGCCACACCATCCAGAGCGTGGTTGACCGCGCCCGGCCTGGCGACACCATCTTGATCCCCTATCGCGCCGAGCCGTATTTCGAGCGTGTCGCCATTGACATCAGCGATCTAGCCCTGGAAGGCGTCCCCAACGCGGAAGGGCAATATCCCCTATTCGATGGTCAGAACCAACTGTCTGAAGCCATTATCGCTTCGGGTAATAATTTTAAGGTGGGCTACCTGCACATTCGCAATTTCTCCGATAACGGCATTTTGGTCGAGGGGGTCAACCAGGCGACCATTCACGACCTCATCACCGAAAACACCGGCACGTATGGCGTATACCCCACCAAAAGCACCGGCGTCCTGGTAGAACGGGTGGATGCCAGCGGCGTGGACGATGCCGCCATCTATGCCGGGCAGTGCCAGGATGTAATCATTCGGGATAGTGTGGCTCATGGCAGTGTAATCGGCATTGAATTAGAGAACACCATCAACGGCGAGGCCTACAATAATCACGCATAT
>JAYRVN010000234.1:0-6462 GCA_041918535.1 Chloroflexota bacterium | reverse complement strand
GACCTTTGTGCCTTATTTCCTGCATCGGGTCGAGGCGCAGGCGTGCGCCGGCCAGGTTGATCTGACCTTGGATTGGAGTCTGGCAGAGGGCGTGACGCCGCCGGGCAGCGCCAGCCTGTTTGTGCAATGGTGGGATGATACCGGTCAGTTGGCAACCCAATTGGATCGCCCGCCGTTGGCTTTGCGGCCGGATAGTTTGCGCACGCCTTCCGGGTGGCATCTGCTGGATGCGCGTCGCCTGACGGCTGCGGCTGTGGGCGGCCGGCTGTTGATTGGCGCCTACGACTATGCCACCGGCCAACGCTTCCCGGCCGCCGATGCCGCCGGTCGCCCGCTAGCAGATAACGCCTTTGCGCTGCCCATTCCCCCTTGTCCAATAGCCACGCCATAACCCCCGGCCCGAAGCTCATCTTCCCCGGAAAGGAGATGTTAACCCGTCGCTTGCCACCGGTGTTATAATTTGCCCCATGACGTCAGCGTATAGGCCGGCTGCTGCCAATCAACGGCCAGGGTAACAGCTAACGAGTGTCATATGGAATCAGTAGAGACGGTGGATGTTCTGATTATTGGGTCAGGGCCATCAGGGATGTCGGTGGCCTTGCATTTGGTCCAGCAAGACCCGGCTTGGGCTGGACGGATATGGGTATTGGACAAGGCCACGCACCCGCGCGAGAAATTGTGCGGCGGCGGTGTGACCCATATCGGTCAGAATATTTTATCCCGGTTGGGATTGCCCTTTGAGCCGACTAATTTTCCCGTCCGCGAGGTGCGTTTGGTATACCGAGACAAGGCTTATGCGTTTTTCGGCAATCCTGTCTTGCGGATTGTGCGCCGGGATGAATTCGACCATTGGCTGGTGCGGGTAGGGGAAGCGCGGGGCGTCCGCGTTTGCCAGGGCGAGGGGGTGAAGGACATCCGTTTGCGCAGTGATAGCGTTGAAGTGCAAACAGAGCGTCGCCTGATTCGGGCGCAAGTCGTGGTGGCGGCGGATGGTTCGCGCAGTTTTGTGCGGCAGCGGTTGAAATGGGAGGATGAATCCCGCGTGGCGCGCTTGTTGGAGCTTTTAACGCCGGAGGACGCGCAGGCTCAGTGGGAGTTCCGAGATGGCGTGGCTATTTTTGATTTCTCACGCATGACGGACGGCTTGCAAGGCTATTATTGGGATTTTCCTAGTCTGGTGAATGGTCGGCCCTATATGAACCGGGGTGTGTTTGATAGTCGAGTGCGTCCGGATCGGCCGAAACCCGATCTGAAAAAGGAACTTGGGGATTTGTTGGCGCAACGCGGACGGCACATGGAGGATTATCCTCTCAAAGGTCACCCGATTCGCTGGTTCGACAAGAACGGCAAATTTGCCCAGCCGCGCATCATTTTGGTGGGGGATGCGGCCGGGGCAGACCCGTTATTTGGCGAGGGGATCGCTTTTGCGCTAGGCTACGGCGAACCGGCGGCGGCGGCCATTGCCGATGCCTTTGCCCGACAGGACTTCAGTTTTGAGACCTATCGGGAGCGGCTGCTCAAACATCCTCTATTTGCCCATCTACACACTCGGGTGCAGTTGGCGCGTTTCGCCTATATGCTCAAATACCCGTGGTTTGTCCGCTTGGGCTGGACGGCGGCGCGTTATCTCGTCCGCCTGACGCGCTGGCGCAATCCCGATTTTGTGCCGGCTATCCCCCCGGTTATGCAAGCGCAACGAATTGCCCGGTCGCCCATCCCGTCGGGTAGCGCCGGGAATGAGCGCGGCCGGGAGTAACTGCGGCGCTTTTTCAAGGGCTGCCGTAGAGATACCAAAACCGGTCGCGTGGATAAGCGGCTTGCCACTCAATGGGCCAAACGAAATCATCGCCATGTTGACGGGCGCGTAGATGGCGATCCAGCGGGATGAGCCGCTGCGGAACATCGGATTCCAGCCGGTAGGGGGGTGATGTTAACTGTTCGACAAGCGCGTCTAGCATCACACGCGGCTCAACGGCGGTGGCATAATAGGATGTTCCGCTTGAGGGATCGCCTTGCAGGTCGCGCAGGTATTCCTTCCATTGGCGCAGGCGAGCATCCAGTTCGTGATAAGCGTGTTGTTCAAAGCGGACGATTTTCTCGACCAGGGCTTGCTGATAACGGGTGAGGGCGTGATCCAGGCGTTGATTTTCGGCCGAATCCAACCTTCCCCGCAAATGTAACAAGCGATATTGCCGCATCAAATAGCCGCCCAGCGTCAATTGCGGCAGCAGAGGGCCCATCGGCCGAAATAACCCATCCGCCCGCAAATAGGCGTCCATCTCCTCCGCAAAGGCCTCCAGGGTTACCAAGTCTTGCTTGAGCTTCTCAACCCCTTGTGCTGACATAAGTATCTCCTCAGGCGCGCCCGGTATCCCTACCATTCCGACGCCTGGAGGTATAATAAATCAATCTGCGCCTGGCGGCAAAAGCAAACCGACCGCGCAATGCAAGGAAAAGATTATGGCCTCTGCCGCGCGGCGCGCCGCCTTACTCAAAATGGCGGCTAACGCCTATGAATCTCATCTGGATGTCATGACCGGGCAACTCCGCCGCGATGAACAAGGGCGTTGGCATATCGGCCGTCACGACCTCATCGCCTGGCTCGAAAGCCATGCCGATCAAGAGGTCACACTCGTGCTGGGCGCGCAGGAGGGTGATGAGCCTCCAGTCGTTCGCACCTGTCGCACGTGTGGGCGGGACTTCACCGATATGGAGTGCCCTTATTGTCGAGAGAACCGGATGCGCCTGCGCGGTCGTTAACAACAAGTTTACCGCAATCCTGCCCGCTCACCCCGCCAATCGTCGGCACAAAAAAGGCCCAACCTGATATCAGGTTGGGCCTCGTGTTTGGAAAGTGGTCGCGCGCCTACGGGCGTGATTGCTGCATCAAGTAAGTGATGATGTCCGCCAGGTCCTGCGGGCTTTCGCTCATGCGGTCGCCAAAGTTTCCGGGCATGACGTTGCTGCACGGCCCATTGGGGCAATCGGGTACAATGTAGGCTGCCGGGTTGAGAACGGATTCGTAGATATACTGTTCGGCCGAATACCCGGCTATCCGCGTTGCGCCCACATTCGCAATGTTACCTTGCCAGGGGCCAAGGGTCGCTGTGGTGGGCTCGCCTTCCGGGTTGCCGTGGCAGGCCGTGCAACCATAAGTCAGGTTATACAGCTCCTTCCCCCGCGCCGCATCGCCAGGATATGCCACCGGCAGGGTGAAATTGATCTCCTGATCTTCTTCTAGCGTAATGTCTTCCTGCGCCATCTGCAAGAAATCGTCAAAGGCAGCAGCCCGAGGCGCATCACCCTGGCGTAAACCTGGCCATGGGAATGTGAAGGGCTTAATGGAGCACAACTCCTCGTTCTCATAATTCAGAACGAAGCGAGTCACGTCTTCCACACTGTTTTGCTGCAACGGGCCGCCATAAACCTGTCCCCAGGTCGGCATGCCGTTTTGCGGACGACCGCTGGCGATGGTGTCACGAATGAAAGCCTCTTTTGCTCCCACCCACTGGAACTCCAACATCCGCTTAGAGGGCTCTCCGCACACCAGGTTGCGGTAATTCAGCGGGCGGCCTTTGCAGGGGATTTGTTGCCCGCTGGCGTCGTTACACACTTCCGCTTTGCCGTCGGCCCCATGGCAAGTCGTACAATTGGTCTCAAACAGCGCCGCGCCGCTTTCAATACTGCGCCCCTCAAAAGCCGCGGTGAACTCTTGTAGGCGCGCCGGCTCCGTCAACGCCGCGAATCCCATAATCACCATGGTGAGCATAAACGCCACAGTACCGATGATCACTTTAACCTGCATAGTCTATCCTTCTTTACTCACTAAACCGGCCATCATTCTTAATCTCGTGTCTTGACTCTAGCTGTATAGGCCGGGGTTAATAGTCCTGATAAGCAGAGTCGGCGTGGCGATACCAGGTGCGGGTGTAGTTAAACAACAGGTCTCCATCCACATCTTCCGGGTTTTTCACCTGGAATACCACATCAATGCGCACCATGTTGTGTTGCCAGGGCGTAATCACCAACCGGGCATCCGGGTCCGGCATAGCGCCCTGGGTGAACCAGTTGTCGTACTCAGTCTTGCCGTCTTCAGTGGTGCGCACCTTACAAGGCCGATAGGGGCTATTGGCATCGTTAAGCTTACAACTGAACTTATCCATGGCCTCCTGAAAATCAGCCAGCGCCACATTCAGTTCGGGGGAAGACGTGACCTGGCCCGGCAGGTAAGAGCCGGCTGCTAGCTGATCATAAGGGACTTCTAGAATCGGGCTGTGGCCTTCTTGCGGCAAGATTTCTTGCGCCACCTCCTGATCGGCCGAACCGCGCACCTTATACTTGGGCGACCCCATGAAGTTCGACACCAACATGATGGCAATAAAGAACATTGCCACACTCAACCCGATATATCGGTCGGCATAGCGGCGACTCTTGCCCACTTCAATATAAGGCATGACAAAGAAGGCGGTCGCCAGCGCCGGAATACCGAACATCGCCACCCAGAAAGCCGACGGTCGGCCCAACGCCTCGATAGGCAACTTCAGCCAGCCTTGTGACCAGGAAAGATACCAGGGGGCCACCACATGCAACGGCGTCACCTGGGGGTTGGCATGATGTTCAATTTTGGCATCGTACAGCCAGGAACCAATCACCAGGAACAAGGTCGTCAATGCCGTCCACATCAATTCGTTAGTGAGGATGTCAGGCGTAAAATAGACGCGCTCTTCTTTGGGAACCCGTTTGGCGGTATCTTCACCGATGGCCTCTCGACCGGGCGGCAAAGAATGACCGTGCAAAACCACTTTGTAGTAATGCACAAAAATGAAAATGCCCGTCAGTAGGGGCAACGCCAACACATGCAATAAATAGAAGCGCAACAAACCACCCGCGCCGATGGAGGGCGCGCCGCGCACGAGCAAGTCTAAGTTCTGGGCCAGAGCGTCTGAACCAATCAAGGGAATCTTGTTGGCCGCGCTCGTGGCGCTCACCGCCACCGTTACGGCCCAGTAAGATAGTTGATCCCAGGGGAGCAAGTAGCCGCTGAAACTAAGCACCAACGTTAAACACAGTAACAGCATACCGGTCAACCAGGTGAATTGGCGCGGCTTTTTATAACTGCCGGTGATGAAGGTGCGCAACATGTGCAGCGCCACCACCAGCACCATAACTTCCGCCCCAAACCGGTGCATGTCCCGCACCAATTGGCCTAGCGGCACATTGCTCATGATATTCCACATGTCGCCATAGGCCGTATTCGGTTCCGGCGTGTAAAACACCATCAGGAAGATGCCGGTGATGGTCTCCCACACAAACATAAAGGTAGAAAGCCAACCCAAGCGAAAAGTCGGGTAAATGTGCGTGACTTCGGCATGATAAAAGCTGGGGCGAATGTGGAACCAGAAGCCATCCGCATGGGGGGTCAGGCGTGGATTAGGCCGCCGAGGCTCATCCCCGCGCAAGGCCGAGCGAATATCATTGATATTCATGCCTGCCGTCATGCGCTCTACCACCTCGTCCAATTTGGCGACGGTGGCTTGCTTGAAACCGATCTCGCGCACCTGTTCAGTGAAGGTTGCCATAGGTCTTATGCTCCTGCTAATGCTTCAGAAAAGCCTGTCATCCAGTCCGGCGCAAATCGCCTGGTTAGCCCGCGCCCTCAGTCGCCGGTCGCGCCGCCGGTTCTACTCCCAGTACGCCTTCAGGTGCGCCTTGTTTGCGCGCGCCTGTGTCAATCCACAATTCTGCCGTTCCGTCCGGTAAGAGAAGTGGTAGGTAATCGCCATTTTCCCCTAAAGCGGATTCGGCCAAAACATTGCCATTGGCGTCCACCGCTTGAATTTTGAACCTGTCAAGGCTACGCGGGGCCGGATTCTGGTAACGCCGCCCGTCTAGCCGATACTTGGAGCCGTGACATGGGCATTCAAAACGGTCGTTCGCCGCATTCCAGTCATAAATGCAGCCCAAGTGCGTACACACCTTGTAAATGGCGGCGACGCCTTTGATTGGCCCCTCGTCGGTGTTTTGGAACATGCGGCGGTTAGATTGGTCTGAATCAAGATTGACTAACCAAAAACGACCTTCGCTATCGGGCGTCGGCCGCGCATTAACTTCGGGCAGAACGCTGATATTCTTCTTGAAAATGCCGCCAAACTCACCTTCGCGGAACCTGGGCAACAAGAATAGGTAGAGCAAATATCCCAGTTCACCGGTAACCAAAACAATAGACGCGCCCCATATGTAATAGAGAAATTCGCGTCTACTAATACCAGGTGCCATTGTGGTCGCCTCAGCCATAACCGTTAACTCCTAGCTTACAACAGCCTTGTTTGCCGATGTTGAACATGCACAGACTATGTGCTTTTTGTCACAATCCACATTATAACAAACTATATTGTCGCGGCAAAAAGCGCCCCCAGTCGTGATGATGGGCGCTGAGGGACTCGAACCCCCAACCTCTTCGGT
>JAYRVN010000233.1:0-12502 GCA_041918535.1 Chloroflexota bacterium | reverse complement strand
CGTTGTCGTAGAAGGGCGCGCCGACGATGACGTCGCCGTAGCCGTCGCCGTTGACATCCCCCGCCCCGCTGACCGACCAGCCGAAGTCGGCAGACGCCTGGTCGCCCTCCGTCGTCCATGCCGGCGCCGCCGCCAGACCGGCGGCCGAGCCGTGGTAGACAAAGGCGCGCCCTTCGGAATCCTGCCCGTTGTCGTAGTAGGGCGCGCCGACGATGACGTCGCCGTAGCCGTCGCCGTTGACATCCCCCGCCGCGCTGACCAAGAAGCCGAAGTCGGCAGACGCCTGGTCGCTCTCCGCCGTCCATGCCGGCGCCGCCGCCAGACCGGCGGCCGAGCCGTGGTAGACAAAGGCGCGCCCTTCGTCCATCTGCCCGTTGTCGTAGCCGGGCGCGCCGACGATGACGTCATCGTAGCCGTCGCCGTTGACATCCCCCGCCCCGCTGACCGACTGGCCGAACCAGGCCCATTCCTGGTCGCTCTCCGCTGTCCACGCCGGCGCCGCCGTCAGACCGGCGGCCGAGCCGTGGTAGACAAAGGCGCGCCCTTCGGTATTCTGCCCGTTGTCGTAGTCGACCGCGCCGATGATGACGTCGCCGTAGCCGTCGCCGTTGACATCCCCCGCCCCGCTGACCGAGTAGCCGAACAGAGCCCAATCCTGGTCGCTCTCCGCCGTCCACGCCGGCGCCGCCGCCAGACCGGCGGCCGAGCCGTGGTAGACAAAGGCGCGCCCTTCGTCCGCCTGACCGTTGTCGTAGTAGGGCGCGCCGACGATGACGTCGCCGTAGCCGTCGCCGTTGACATCCCCCGCCCCGCTGACCGAGTAGCCGAAGTAGGCCTCCACCTGGTCGCTCTCCGCCGTCCAGTCCGGGGTGGTAGATAGCGGGTCAATGGTCACGGGGTAGACCGCGCCGGCGTCAGCCACCACCAGGCGGATGGCGGCGCTGCCGGCGTCAACTTCCATATGCGCCGGCAGATCCCGGCCGTCGGCGTCGGTGGCCCGCAGGCTGTCGTAGCGTAGCACCCGCCCCCCGCCAGGCGTGATCCATTCAATGGCCTGGCCGTCCGCGCTCAAGGCAGGCTGCAAGTCGCCGCTGTAACGCAGGCTCACCCACAGCGGGCCGTCGCCGTCTGGCCGGGCGGCCAGCCTGAAACCCTGCTCCAGCCCGCGCTCGTCGTTGATATACCACATCTGTATCTTGTTGCCCGGATAGTTGTAGGTGGCGCGGTTGCCTTCCACCTGCGGTTGGCCGCCGGCCGGCAGCGCTTTTAATTGGTCACCTCGGCCGGAACCGGCCAATTGCAGCCCCCACTGCCAGGGCGGCGCGGCGCAGGCTGCCTCGCCGCAGGCGCGCGGCGTGACCGTTATCCCCTGCGGCGTGAAATAGGTGCGCAGGTTATGCGCCCGGTTGGGGGCCTGGAAGGCGGCGCCCAGGCCGGGTATCTGGCTGTCCTCCTGCCAGGAGAGCTGATACTCACTCTGGCGGATTTGCTCTTGCGCAGCCGCTTGCCAGCCCGGCTCTATCTCGGCCGCCGGGTCCGGCGAAGCTGCCGCAGGCCGGGCGGGTTGGGCCGCGGCCGGTTGGGTAGGTCCTACCACAAACAATATGGCTGCCAGAAACGCGAGCGTCGAACCAACATAGACGCGGCGCAGGCGATAATTTTGCATTCTCTGGCGGCAAGTCGTTAAGATTATCATGGGTCATTCTCCAGAGTGAATATGATGTGTCAACCACTTACAAACATTTTCTTGCTTTAGAGCAACAAGTTGGCGACATTTTTCCTGAACTAACGCGACAAAAAAGCGACAACCGACTTCGCATACCCGCCTGAGCTAACCGAGCGACCGAACTGAGCAGAGCTCTGGTTGTTTGCGGCCATCCGGGCTGCGCCGAAGTTCAGGTTGACTGGATGCGTCGTTCGCCAGCGGGGAGGGCCAGACTGCTAATGAGGATAGGTATTGAGTGGCAGGCGCCGATGATGGTAAATGGCGTGTGAAAGGCCTATCGGCCGAATCTCGTGATGAGATTCGGCCGAATCTATTCTCCCATCCTATCTCTCTACTCCTGTCTTTCATGGTCAACGCGTTCGCCAGACCAGTTTGCGGTGCCATCAACTCTAAATCCTTATACTTTTGTTGTTTCCAGATTATTGACTCAGGGCAGCCACACAGCGAAACCCAATGGAGTTGCCGCTATGCAATGGTAGAGCACGATACCGGTTAGCGGTGAGAAGCCCATGCCAGGGGTAGTCCCACGAACCGCCCCGTATTACCTTCCACGAACCCAATGCCGGTCCCTGGGGATTAGCATGGGGTGAATTGCTATAGTAAGTTTCCGAATACCAGTCATTGGTCCACTCCCAAATGTTGCCGGCCATATCCAGCGCACCGTACGGGCTAACGCCATTGAGGTAGCTGCCCACTGCTTTCGTATCGCCGACGCAGAATTTCCGGATCGGCGCGTCGTCGTTGCGGCTGTTGGCGAGTGTACAGTTGGGGAGGCTGTCACCCCAGGGAAAGGCCCGCACTGTCACGCCGCGCGCCGCTTTTTCCCACTCCGCCTCTGTTGGCAAGCGCATGCCATTTTCGCCACAATACGCATGTGCTCCATACCACGTCACCTCAGTCACCGGATGATTGCCATAACTGCCTTGAACAAGGTATTGACCGCTTTGCACCATGATACGGGCGTTAGGATCATCGAGATCGATACACTCGGCGCCTTCGCAGTTGTTGCTGCCGCGCGCATTGAGGAAGGCAACATACGCATTGTTGGTTACTTCGGTTTGGTCAATCACGTAAGCGTCGAGATAGACCGTGTGTAAAGGCGTTTCGTCCGCATCAGGCGCATAGCCGCCGTTGTGATTCTGGTCAGCGCCCATTGGGAACTCTCCACCAGAAACCAGGACTGTGGCATCTGGTGTGACAATGCCGTCATGATACGCTACCGGCGAATGCAAGGCGGGGTTGGTGAACAGGCCGGGATTGGCGTCGCAGGCTGCCCCACCGCAGGTACGCAGAATAACTGTTAGCCCCCCCGGCGTAAAATCGGTGCGCAGGTCATAGGCTCGGTTGAGCGCCTGGCTGTTTTCTTGCCAGGAGAGCTGATACTCACTCAGACGGATTTGCTCTTGCGCGGTCTGGGCCGTGACGGGTTGGGTAGGTCCCACCAAAAACAATATGGCTACCAGAAGCGTGATCGCCGGGCCAACATGGGCGCGGCGCAGGCGATAATTTTGCATTCTCTGGCGGCAAGTCGTTAAGATTGTCATCGGTCATCCTCCATCGTGAATATGATGTGTCAACCACTTACATGCATTTTCCTGCGTTTGAGCGACAAGCGGGCGACATTTTTCTGAATCAAAGCGACAAAAAAGCGACATTTCGTGTACAATGCAATCAATCGAGTGACGAGCGACCAAGAGGGAGAGACTATGGCAGCAGCATCGTCCCATAGCGTAGGGCTGTGGTTAACCTTGACCAGCGGGGCTTTCGTTTTATGGATGGGACTCTTCATCATCACCCGCGATTCCAGGCACTTGCGCGCCTGGTTAGCCGGGGTGGCTATGATCTCGATTTCATTCTTGCCGTTTGGGGAGGCCATCTATCGGGCTTCCCTATTGGCCCCCAACCACGTTTTCTGGGAACGCTTGGTCCTGGTCTCAGTGCCTATCGCTTCCGGCCTGTGGTTCCATGTCGCAGTTACCCTGGCTATCGAGGTTTTCCAACCACGCCACCGCCGCTGGCAAATTCTAGGGTGGGCAGTTACCGCTCTGGGGTTTTTGCTGGCCCTGGCGAATGGCGCGATTACCCCCACCGAAATCGAGGACCTGTATCGTGGTGGTTCCAACTCTTGTCAGGCCCTGGTCTGTATTGCCGGCCCCGGTAGCTATTCCTGGATTTATTGGCTGTCTGTGCGTACTCTACAGGGCGGCAGCAGCCTGGTCTACGTCCTTACCTTCCTGCGCGCGCGCCGTCGGCAGCACCCCAGCCGCAGCAGCCTGCAATGGCTGTTCCTGGCGGCGGTCATGTTCTTTCTCGCCGGCCTGGCGCTGGATACTTACCGCCTTCATATAACCCCCTTAGCCCTTTTTCGGCTGCTCCTCATGGTCAGCCTCGCCTTGTTGGGTTGGGGCATCGCCAAATACAACGCTCTCTTCCAGGCGCGTGTCCTGGAGCAAGACCTTTTGATGTCTTTAGGTGTTTTAGGGCTGATACTGCTGGTCTACAATCTCATTCCTTTGGGGCTAAGCCTGTGGTTCGTCCGGCTTCAGCTCATCAATTCCCCACTTAGCGTCTTCCAACTCGCCTTAGGTACGGGCATGGCGGTTATCACCCATCTATTCATTGACCAGGTGCGTTTGCGACTGGACAGTTTATTGGATGACGAGAATCGTGTGCGGTTGCGTGGGGACGTCAATCGGCTGATCCAGGATAGTCGGGAGGGTTTGACGCTGGAAGACACATTTATTCAGTTGGATCAGATCAAAACGCGCAGCTTGATTCATCAACACATCAACAAACAATTATTGCGCGAATTGGATTCACCAGACGCTACTTCGGCGCTGGCAGCCTCTCCATTACAAAGCCTGCGCCGGGTTCAGACCATGCTATCTATCGAGGAACCGATCCCAGACGCTGTGCCGGAGATACGTAAAGCCGGCGCTATTGTTCAACTGCTGGATCAAGCCCTTCGTCATCTGGAGGAAGCTGATGGCCCCAACCGCCCGCGACGCAATGAGCAGCTAAGTATCTTACGCTTACGCATCACACAGGGATTGGATCGTGCCACAATCATTCGGCGTATGAACATACACCCGCGCCAATATGACCGATTGTTGAATCATGGCATTAGCCAACTGGCGGATGCTGTGTTTGAAATGGAATATGTCTACAGCGCTGAGGGGTGAAACCCGCATCAGGCTTTAGGTTCCGGCCCGCCGCTGCCCTGGCGCTACGCATTCCAGCCGATAAGTGGCGTTGTATCCCCGTCCAACAGGTCACTCCACACCCGCTCGCTACGCCGCCACCTCTAAACCGGTCTCTCCAGGCATTTATGGCAGCCTGAGCCGCCGCGTGAGCCGCCTTGCGTCAGGCATTCGCCGACCATCCCCACCGCCGTTGGACACCTAGATGACAAATGTCACCGCTTTTAGGTGACATTCACAACTATCATTCCAAAGCTATCTGCTCAACAATGAAACTTATATTGTTCATCTTGGGCGGTCATTCCACCCAACCATTACCTCGGAGGTTGGCTTCCCCCCAATCTCCCTGTACATCCGCATAACCCAGTCTGTTCCTAATAAGCTGTCCACGTAGCCTACCCGCCGGGTAGCCTTTTCAGAACAACCCGACTCAATGGAGGCGTATAGCATGATTATCCCGCCCCAAACCCGCGTCACCGCCCCACCCTATTCCCCGACCCTCCCGACAACGTCCCCTGCCCGCCGCTACTGGCTGGCCCGCTGGCGACTGCGCCGCTGGCAGAACTGGCTGGCTAAATGGCGCGCCCGGCGGCGCAACCACAAAGCCCTTGCCCGCCTGGCGGCCGTCGGCGGCCTCCTCCTGGCCTTCTCCGGCCCTATCGCAGCGGCTCCCCCGCGCGCCCTGCTGTATCATTCCCCGCCGGTTGCCCAAACCATCTCCGCTCGCGTCTCCAACTTCCCGCCCGTCATTGACCTCGGCGCCCTCAACGGCAGCGACGGCTTCCGCCTGAATGGCATTGAGGCCGGTGACTGTGCTGGGTGTCTGGTGAGTGGAGCTGGGGATGTCAACGGCGACGGCTTTGACGACCTCCTCATTGGTGCACCTATGGCTGCTCCCGGCGGGCGTTTCGCCGCCGGGGAGAGTTACGTCGTCTTTGGCGGGTCCGCCTTTGCTGCCAGCCTCGATTTATCCACTCTGGACGGTAGCAACGGCTTCCGCCTGGAAGGCGTTACTATTCTAGACCTTTCCGGCTATTCGGTAAGCGCGGCTGGAGATGTTAACGGGGATGGCTTTGACGATTTATTCGTCGGCGCGCTTGGAGCAGACCCCGGTGGGCGCAACTATGCCGGGGAGAGTTACGTTGTTTTTGGCGCGGCCACCTTTGCGGCCAGTCTCAATTTGTCCAGCCTGGACGGCAGCAACGGCTTTCGATTGAACGGGATAGATGACAATGACAAGTCCGGCTCGGCCGTAAGCGCGGCCGGTGACATCAACGGGGATGGTTTTGATGACCTTCTCATTGGCGCACAGGGCGGCGACCCTGGCGGATACGCTTCGGCTGGAGAGAGTTACGTTGTCTTTGGCAGACCCACCTTTCCCGCCAGCCTCCGTTTGTCCAGACTGAACGGCAGTACCGGCTTCCGGTTGGATGGCATTGCTGCCGATGACCAGTCCGGCTTTGCGGTGAGTGGGGCCGGAGATGTCAACGGCGATGGTTTTGGCGACTTGCTAATTGGCGCACCCGGCCGGGATATTGCTGGTGCCAGCGATGTTGGGGAGAGCTACGTCATCTTTGGCAAAGCCAGATTTACCCGCAAGTTCGACCTGCTATGGTTGAACGGTAGAAACGGCTTCCGGCTGGAAGGCGTTTCTACCGGTGATAATTCCGGCTCTGCGGTAAGCGGGGCCGGGGACATTAACGGGGATGGCTTTGACGATTTGATTATTGGCGCACGTGGCGGTGACGCTGGCGGGGACGTCAATGCCGGGGAGAGCTACGTCATCTTTGGTGGGTCTGTGTTTGCCGCCAGCCTAAATTTGTCCACGCTAGATGGGACGAATGGATTTCGGCTGGACGGTGTTGACGTCGGTGACAGATCCGGCTTTGCAGTGAGCAGGGTCGGGGACGTCAACGGCGATGGATTTGACGACCTTCTCATTGGCGCACTTTACGCTGACCCTGGTGGGGATAGCGATGCTGGAGAGAGTTACCTCGTCTTTGGTGGGCCCGCCTTCGCCGCCAGCCTGGACTTGGCCGGCCTGGACGGCACAAACGGCTTCCGACTGGATGGCATTGATGCTGATGACCGTTCTGGGATTGCGGTAAGCGGGGCTGGGGATGTCAACAGCGACGGCGTGGACGACCTCTTCATTGGCACCGTCGGCGGCGATCCTGGCGGGAGTAGTAATGCCGGGGAGAGTTACGTGGTCTTCGGCCGATCCGCCTCCCTCAGCGCCAGCCCGTCCACCCCTCAGGCCGAGCGGTAAATGTCCCCAGCCTCCTCAGCGCACCGCCTGCATTCTGGGGCGGCTGGGTACAAATAAGTAAACACGGGCAGCCCCGTCTGGTGGCGCAGGCCGGCCCGAAAGTTAGTACATCGAGAACGCAGAGACACCTCTCTCAGCCTTCTTGACGCTCCTGGATGTTAGACCGTTATGGAGGACACACATCATGACCATCTCATCCCCAAACCACGCAACCGCCCCGCCCTACTCTCCGGCCATCCCGGCAGCATCCCCTGCCCGCCGCTACTGGCTGGCCCGCTGGCGACTGCGCCGCTGGCAAAGCTGGCTGGCCAAATGGCGCGCCCGGCGGCGCAACCGGAAAGCCCTCGCCCGCCTGGCAGCCGTCGGCGGCCTCCTGCTCGCCTTCTCTGGCCCCCTGGTGGCCGCCTCTCCTCCCCGCGTTCCCCTACCCTATCTTCCGACTGTTGCTCAAACAGCCCCCATACCTGACACCCTCACCCGCACCTCCAACTTCCCGGCCGTCATTGACCTGGCCGCGCTTGACGGCAGCGACGGCTTCCGCCTGGATGGGGTGGATGCCTATGACAAGGCCGGCCGGGCTGTGAGCGGAGTTGGCGATGTTAATGGCGATGGCTTCGATGACTTCCTGATTGGCGCACCCTGGGCCTATCCCGGCGGGGACGGCGGAGCTGGGGAGAGTTACCTCGTCTTTGGCGGGCCTAATTTCACCGCCAGCCTGGATTTGTCCACGCTGAATGGGACGAACGGCTTCCGGCTAGACGGCATTGATGCCTACGACTATTCCGGCCAGTCGGTGAGTGGTGCTGGAGATATTAACGGTGATGGCTTTGACGACCTCCTCATCGGCGCGCCCAAGGCCGTCCCCGGCCATTACAACCGGGCCGGAGAGAGCTATGTCGTCTTTGGCGCGGCCAGCTTTGCCGCCAGTCTGGACTTGTCCACGCTAGACGGGACAAACGGCTTCCGGCTGAACGGCATTCATGCTTATGACTATTCCGGCTGGTCGGTAGGTGCAGCCGGAGATGTTAACGGCGACGGCTTTGACGATATCCTCATTGGCGCACCGTTCGGTACCTCCGGCGGGAATGGTCACACCGGGGAGAGCTATGTTGTCTTTGGCAACCCCACCTTTGCCGTCAGCCTCAATCTGTCCACGCTGGACGGGACGAATGGCTTCCGGCTAGATGGCATTGATGACTATGACTATTCCGGCATGGCGGTGAGCGGGGCGGGGGATGTTAATGGCGACGGCTTTGACGACCTCCTCATTGGCGCGCCCTACGCCGACCCCGGCGCATATTACAGACACGGAGAGAGTTATGTCGTCTTTGGCGCTGCCGGCTTTGCCGCCAGCCTCGACTTATCCACTCTGGATGGGACGAACGGCTTCCGCCTGGCGGGGATTGCTCCCTATGACAATTCCGGTTGGGACGTGAGCGGGGCGGGAGATGTCAACGGCGATGGCTTTGCTGACCTCCTCATTGGCGCACCCGGGGCCCATGCCGGCGGGTACGACAGAGCCGGGGAGAGTTACCTGGTCTTTGGCGCGGCCGGCTTTGCCGCCAACCTCGATTTGTCCAGTCTGGATGGGACAAATGGTTTCCGGCTGGATGGCATTGATGATGATGACTATTCCGGCCGGGCGGTGAGCGGGGCCGGGGATGTCAACGGCGACGGCTTTGCTGACCTCCTCATTGGCGCGCCCGGGGCCGAGCCCGGCGCTAACTTGTACGACAACCACGGGGAGAGTTACGTCGTCTTTGGTCGGCCCGCCTTCGCCGCCAGCCTGGATTTGGCCAGCCTAGATGGCACAAACGGCGTCCGCCTGGACGGCGTTGATGCCCACGATTATTCCGGTTATGCGGTCAGCAGCGCAGGAGATGTCAACGGCGACGGAGTGGATGATATCCTCGTTGGCGCCCCTTATGCTGATCCCGGTGGGGACGGGGAGGCCGGAGAGAGTTATATCGTCTTCGGCCGGGCGGACACCCTCAGCGTACACTTATCCACACTTACTGGTAATGATGGCTTTCGCCTGCAAGGCATTGACGCCTACGACTATTCCGGTTGGTCGGTAAACGGGGCCGGCGATGTCAATGGTGATGGCCTGGATGACATTCTCATTGGCACCCCCGGCAGAGAGAATTATGTGGGGGAGAGTTACGTCGTTTTTGGGGCGACCGCCTTTGCCGCCAGTTTCGATTTGTCTACGCTGGACGGCACAAATGGTTTTCGCCTGAAGGGTGTTGATGCATATGACTACTCCGGCTGGTCGGTAGGTGCGGCTGGGGATGTTAACGGCGACGGCTTTGACGATTTAATTGTTGGCGCACCTTTCGCTACCGTCAACGGGAAACATTACGCTGGCGAAAGTTACGTCGTCTTCGGGGCTGCCACCTTTGCCGCCACTCTCAAATTGTCCAGGCTGGATGGGACAAACGGCTTCCGTCTGGACGGCATTGATGCCTATGACCATTCTGGCTGGGCGGTGAGCGGGGCGGGGGATGTCAACGGTGATGGCTTTGACGACCTGCTCATTGGCGCACCCTATGCCGACCCCAACGGGGAAGATTATGCGGGAGAAAGTTACGTTGTCTTTGGGACAGTCGCCTTTGCGGCCAGCCTCGATTTGTCCGCTCTTGACGGCACAAATGGCTTCCGCCTGGACGGCATTGATGCCTATGACAATTCCGGCTGGTCGGTCAGCGGGGCTGGCGATGTCAATGGTGACGGCTTTGATGACCTGCTAATTGGCGCACCCAGTGCCTTCTCTGCCGGGGAGAGCTACGTCGTCTTTGGCGCAGCCGGCTTTGCCGCCAGTCTCGATTTGTCCGCCCTGGATGGGACCAACGGCTTCCGGCTGAACGGCATCGCCGCCTATGACGGTTCCGGCTGGTCGGTCAGCGGGGCCGGAGACATCAACGGGGATGGATTTGACGACCTCCTCATTGGCGCACCAGGGGCCGCCCCAGGCGAATATAACCATATTGGGGAGAGTTACGTCGTTTTTGGCGCTGCCAGCTTCGCCGCCAGTCTCGATTTGTTTGCCCTGGATGGGACCAACGGCTTCCGCCTGGAAGGTTTTGCTCCCTACGGTTATTCCGGCGTTGCCGTGAGCGGTGTCGGGGATGTCAACGGCGACGGCTTTGACGACCTGCTCATTGGCGCCCCCTGCGTTTCGTCAAACGGGAACTACTGTGTTGGGGAGAGTTACCTCGTCTTTGGCGCCGCCAGCTTTGCCGCCAGCCTCGATTTGGCCGCCCTCAACAGCGCCAACGGCTTCCGCCTGGTCGGCACAAATGCTTTTGACCAAGTCGGCAATGCAGTGAGCGGGGCCGGGGATATCAACGGTGACGGCTTTGATGACCTCCTCATTGGCGCACCCCCTGCGGAGACCGGTGGAGATGTTGCGGCTGGGGAGAGCTATGTGTTCTTTGGCGACAACTTCAACCGGGTCATCCAACCCGGTACTGACGGCGATGATACGCTCATCGGCGATAGCAGCGACAACCTGCTCTTCCCCTATCAAGGTGACGACAGTCTCAGCGGAGGTTACGGGGACGACATTCTCAAGGGCGGCGCGGGGAACGACAGCCTGACCGGCGGTCCGGAAGATGATTGGCTGGAAGGCGGCAGCGGCAATGATACCTACTTCTTCGCCGACAACTGGGGGGTGGATCGGGTGGACGAAACCCACGCGCGCGGCAACACCGATGGCAGCGATAGCCTGGACTTCAGCGCCGTGACGGCCGATTTGAATGTGGTGGTAGGCAGTCTGACGGTGACCAGCGGGGCGAATAGCGTGACCGACCCGCAGGAAGATGTGGAGCAACTCATCGGCGGCAGTGGCGAGGATACTTTCCAGGTGACGGCCGGCGACCTGCTGAAAAGTGGCGATCTGCTGCTGGACGGCGGCGGGATAGAGATTGACTCGCTCTTTTTTGACGCGCAGGGATATCCTTACACGGCCACAGGCGATGCAGTTAACGGCTTCATCACCGTTGACGGGGTAACGCTGACCTACCAGAATATGGGCCGCAGCCCTCTGGCGGTTACCTTACGGACGCTGACGGCAGGCCAGCAGGCGCTTCTTCCACTGTGGGTCTGGTTGACAGGGTGGGTGATGACGCTCTGGGCGGTCTGGGCGGCGCGGCGGCGTTAGGGTGGGTGAAAAATGCCGGCGGTGAGTGGGCAGGGAAGAAGACCGTTTTCCCTGCCCGCTCGCGCATGGCTTATCGGCCGATATTCTTCCGGCATGTATTCGTTCCCAACACCTGCCCAGTAACCAACAACGACGTTTCGGGTTGTCACTTAGTAGAAGATCAAATGATGATTCCCGGACCCGCTGCGCCACGCCACGTCACTTACACGGTGTTATCTGATGAATGAAACTCCTACAAGCCCTCGTTTCGAGTTAATGACCTCGCGCCAGTTTACGGCGTGGATGATCGAACAGCGTATCAGCCTGGCCTTCACCACCTACCAGACGGGCAAACTGTTTTTTCTGGGCTGGCAACCCAATGGTAAATTGTCGGTCTTCGAGCGAACATTCAACCGCAGTTTGGGGCTATGGGGAGATGCGCAAACGTTGTGGCTGAGCACCCTGTTCCAGATGTGGCGTTTTGAGAATGTCCTACCGCCGGGACAGGCGGCCAATGGCTATGACCGACTATATGTGCCGCAAGTGGGTTACACGACTGGCGATATTGATGTGCATGATGTGGCGGTAGATGAGGACGGCCGGGTGGTGTTTGTCAACACCCTGTTTAGCTGCCTGGCAACGGTGAGCGAACGGTATAGCTTCACGCCGCTGTGGCAGCCGCCATTCATCAGCAAACTGGCGGCGGAAGATCGCTGTCATCTGAATGGGTTGGCCATGCGGGACGGGCAGCCGGCCTATGTGACGAGTGTCAGCCAGAGTGATGCGGCTGACGGCTGGCGCGAAAGGCGACGGGATGGGGGCGTGGTGGTGGATGTGCCGGCCAATGAGGTGGTTGTCACCGGCCTGTCTATGCCGCATTCGCCGCGTTGGTATGCCGACAAATTGTGGTTGTTGGATTCGGGGACGGGGTATTTGGGCTATGCGGATGTGGATAGCGGCCGCTTTGAGCCGGTGACGTTTTGCCCGGGCTATTTGCGCGGACTGACTTTTGTGAGCGATTATGCCGTGGTGGGTTCTTCTAAACCGCGTGAAAACCGCACATTCACCGGCCTAGCACTGGATGCGGCGTTGAACCAGAAACAGGCGGAGGCGCGCTGCGGTTTGTTTGTGATTGATTTGCGCAGCGGGGATGTGGTGCATTGGGT
>JAYRVN010000232.1:0-10013 GCA_041918535.1 Chloroflexota bacterium | reverse complement strand
GCGCGTTCGCCCCTGCCAGGCCCAACAAGGCGATGACGCCCGGTTGTTGGGCTAACGCATTCGCCAGGCCGCGTATTTCGGCCATGTCGCGGTTCGTGAAGACGTGCGCCACCAGAATGGCGGCGCCGATGACCTCGCCTTGCCCCCGCCGGGCCTGAGCCTCATAGGCCAGGGCGATGGCCTGAGTTTGTTTGAGGGCGCGTTGGGCGGCCTTGACTTCTTGGCGCAGTCGGTTCACAGCCGCTGGAACCTCATCGGCGCTGCACGTGAGATCGGCGACCAGACGGCGGCTGAGTTCGTTTTTCTGCTCATAATCGGCCAGGGCGCGCTGACCACACACAAAGTGTAGTCGCAGGTTACCGCGCATACGCTCCAGCCGGATGATTTTGATTAATCCTACTGAGCCGGTGCGCGCCACATGGGTGCCGCCACAGGCGGTCAGGTCGAATTGCTCGATCTCGATGAGCCGCAGACAGGGGCCGTCAACCGAAGGGATTTTGCGCAGAGGTAGTTGAAGGGCTTCGGCCTGGGAAACTGAGCGGGCGTGAATCGGCCGATTTTCCCACACAATCTGGTTGGCTAACTGTTCGACGCGAGACAATTCACCCGCCGTCCATTGTTCGATGTTCAGATCAATGGTGCAAATGTCATCACCCAAATGGAAACCGACCGTTTCGGCCTCGGCCAGGCGGAGACAAGCCTGGCTTAGAATGTGCTGACCGGTGTGTTGTTGCATGTGGTCAAAGCGGCGGGGCCAATCAATTTCGGCCGAAACCCGCCCTGGCCTCACCTCGCCATCCAATACATGCACCACCGCCCCATCCGTTTCCCTGATCGCCACCTCCACCACCCGCCGCTCACCCCGACGCCCCAGATCACACGGCTGCCCCCCGGACGCAGGGTAAAAATAGGAACCATCCAACACGACCGCCGGCCGGCCCTGCCAGGTCAACCCTTCCACTACCGTCGCTTCAAAGCGGGTCGTGTAGGCATCCTCGTAATACAGACGCTCACTCATAACAGACTCACAGGCCTTGGGCCTCCCGGCTGTTTTTACCACAAAATAGAGTTTCGTGCATCGGCTTCCCCGCCCCCACATCTGCCCGGCGCGTTGCCAGGCGTCCGTCAGTCTGCGTCACCCTGGCGGGCCCGGATCGGCAGCGTGAACATGAACCGAGCGCCCCCCGCAGGCGCAGATTCCACCCATATTCGACCCCCGTGGGCCTCAATTGTCAACTGGCAAAACGCCAGCCCCAACCCCAAACCGCTCGAAGGATTATCGGGCGCCCGGTAGAACTTGCGGAAGACGGCCTCACGGTATTTGGGTGGGATACCCGGCCCCTGATCGCTCACACCGATGCCCACCCATGACTCGCCCTCGACCCATGCCTCAATTTCAATGGTCTGCCCGGCCAGACTGAATTTCAGAGCATTATCTACCAGGTTAATCAACACACGCTGGAGCATGTCCTCATTTACGTACACCGGCGGCAAGTCCGGCGGCAAGCGCATAACCAGACTCACCCGGCGGCGTTGCAAGGCAGCTTGCAGAGCCTCTTCCACATAGCGAGTAAGCGCAACGACCGATGTCCACCTCTGCTCCCGCACCGGATTGCCCGTCTCCAGTTGATTGATGTCCAACAACGAACGCACCAGATGACGCAAACGCTGGCTACTGCGCGTCGCCACCTCTAGCATTGTGCCGACGACGGGGTCCTTGTTTGCCGCCAGTTCCAGGCTCAACAGTTCCAGGCTGGAGATGATGTTGCTCAACGGGTCTTGCAGGTCGTGGAACAACATGGCCGCGAGGTCCTTGCGCATCTGTTCCAATTCAACCTGTTTGGTGATGTCGTGATAAATCCATTGCAGCATATCCCCGTCGAAGGTGTGGGTGCGCTTCACATAGATTTCCACCGGAATAACGCCGCCCGTTTTTGTCACCAGTTGGTTGGGAATGATCCGGATCGGTTCCGGTTGTTCGTCGAACGGTTGCGTTTGCATGGTGGCTAGAACCGGCGCGCTATGGAGTTTGTCAATCCGTTGCTGCCGCAAGTCCTCGGGCTCGTAATGGGAAAACTCAACCGCCCGCCGGTTGAGTTCCACAATTATGCCGGCCGGATCGGTCAGAATGATGGGATCAATGCTGTCTTCAAAGAGTTGCACATAGCGCGCCTCAGCCGCCTGGGTGCGCTGAAACTGTTTGGCATTGGCAATGGCGCTACTGGCAAGATTTGCCAGGTTGACCAACACATCCTTGTCTTGCTCTGTGAAGCGACCACTGGCCGGGTTGATGGCTTGGATTGTACCCAGTACTTCTCCCTTGGCAATCAGAGGCGCGCAAAGCAGAGCGCGTGTTGTGTATCCGGTGCGCGCGTCGCCGTAAGCCGCAAAGCGCGGGTCATTTTGGGCGTCGTCAACTAGCGCGGGCTGTTGATGGCTAAGAACCCAGCCGCTGATCCCCACGTGTATGGGCAGTCGCAGACCGATGATTTTCTCGCTGCCGACGCCCTCGGCGATCTCATACACCAGTTCCGCCGTACTATTATCTACCAGGGCAATCGAGAGCGCTTCGGCCTTAAGCAACTCATTCATTTGAGCCAGCAGCGAATGCATGATGACGGGCAAGTTAAGTGAAGCGTTAATGACGGTGCTGGCAGCGTTGAGCAAGCGTGAGATTTGCAACTGACGCTGGGTTTCGCCGTGGAGCCGGGCATTTTCAATGATGCCGGCCGCCTGGCTGGCCACGGCAACCAGTAGGTGCAGGTCATCATCGTCGAATTGCGCCTCGCCCTGACGGGTAAACGTCAGAGCGCCGGTGGAACGTGAGCGGACAATTAATGGGGCGCAAATAGCAGACCAAGGTTCGCAACTGGTGGGGTGACCCGTCCGGTGTAACCAACGGCGATCGGCCAGCGTGTTACGGATGAGGATGGGTGTATGTTCACGCATGGATAACCCGGCCAATCCGTGATTTACGATATCGCTGAAGAAGGTGTGCTCGTTGCCAAGTTCCCGTTGGACATCTTCTCCGCGCAAGGCCCAGGCGTATTCAACTTCCTGGGTGGGGTTGATCACCACAATGCTGCCGATATAGGCATTGAGTTGAACGGCCGCGACTTGCAGGACGCGCGGCAGGACAACAGAGATGTCCAACCCGTCGGCCTCAGCCTGTTTGAGCATGTTGTTTAGCTCATAGAGGGCTTCCAGACGGTCGCGGTCGCGTGTTAGCCGGGCAGGTGAGGATAATGTCATGACTGTTTATCGCCTCTGACGCTTAGTATAGCATGTTGGACGGGTTGGGTGAAATGGCCTCGCTCAGTGGAAGCAAACGGCGCTGGGTTTGTGCAGACCTGACGGGCCGTAGCATCAAATGCCTATGGGATTGGAGGCCCTGTTCGCGCTGTGTTGCCTGGGTGCGCGTGATACAATCCCATTGGCGTGACGGCTGCAACCGGCCGTCGCCCATGTTATTTTGGAGGATGGCTCATGCAAGCTCTCTATCTAGCCCAAGGACGGCTCAGTTATCGCCCGGATCACCCCATGCCCGCGCGCGCGCCAGGCGAGGCGCTTATCCGTGTTTTATTGGCCGGCATCTGCTCCACGGACCTGGAGATGGTCAAAGGTTACGCCGGAGGCTTTGAGGGTGTGCTTGGGCACGAGTTCGTGGGCGTTGTCGAAGAAGCGGATGATGCTGCGTGGCTCGGCCGCCGGGTTGTCGGTTCGATTAACGTGTCGCCGGCGTGTCAGGGGCGCTGTGGCCGGCGTTGTCCGGAGCATTGCCCCGATCGCGTTGTCTTAGGCATTATCCGCAAGGATGGCGTCTTCGCTGATTATGTTACTTTGCCGTTGATGAACCTGCTGGCCGTTCCGGCCGGTTTGACGGACGAGCAGGCGGTTTTCACTGAACCGCTAGCCGCGGCGTTACGCATCACAGAGCAGGTCGCCATCACGCCGGAGACGCGCCTGGCTGTTATCGGCCCAGGCCGGCTGGGTTTGCTAATTGCCCAAGTTTTGCGCCGAGCCGGTGGGCAGGTTGTTGTCCTCGGTCGTCGAACAGCAACGCCGGCTCTGGTGGCATCGTTAGGCCTGGTCGGCGGCCTGGTCGAGGCGCAAGCGGCCACAGCCTTTGATGTGGTGGTTGAAGCGACCGGCAACGCGGAGGGGCTGATGCACGCTCTACGCCTGGTGCGCCCTGAAGGCACATTGGTTCTGAAAAGCACCTACGCGGCGCCGCCGACAGTGGCCTTGACGGCGCTGGTGGTGAATGAGTTGCGGGTGGTCGGCTCCCGTTGTGGCCCATTTGCGCCGGCACTCGAACTGTTAGCGCAAGGCGCTATCCAGGTGGCCCCCCTGATTGATGGGTGTTATCCGTTGGCGGAAGGGGAGGTCGCTTTTGAGCGGGCGGCTCAGCCGGGGGTGCGCAAGTTGCTATTGCGACCCTGAGAAGACGACTTTGGCTGGGAAAGGGGTTTGAATCGGCCGAAACCGGGTGTTTTACTTGACAAGTCGGTCGGGTCTCATAGAATAGAACATATGGGCGAAAAATGGATTAGCGCGAGTGAGATAAGCCATTATGTCTTCTGCCATAAAGCCTGGTGGTTGCAACACATAGCGGGGGTAAGCCCGGCCAATACGCCGGATTTAGGGCGCGGTGTGGCGCATCATGCGGCGCATAACCGCTTATGGCGGCGCGCAGAATGGTATCGTTGGCTGGCGTATGTGCTGCTGGTTGTGGCGCTGGGTATTCTGGCGCTGTGGCTGGCGACTCTGTGATGGCGATGCCAGGACTTTGGGCATTAGGGGCGGCGTTTCTGTTGCTGGCATTGGCGCTGTGGCTGTATAGCGCCAGTCGTTCTACACGCGCGGCAACGGGTTTGCCGGAGGGCGAGGTCATTTATACGGATGACGGGGTCTGGCAGGCACAACGCGAGTCGCTGACCTCGCCGACCTTGCGGCTGACAGGCCGGCCGGATTACCTGGTGCGTCAAAGCAATGGCCTGATTATTCCGGTGGAAGTGAAATCGGCCGAATCCCCTCCTCACCCCCACCTATCCCACGTCATGCAACTGGCGGCTTATTGCCTGCTGGTAGACGAGCATTTCGGCGTTCGGCCCAGCCACGGCATTCTTCAATATCGGGACAATGCCTTTGCCATTGATTACACCGAAGAGCTGGAAGCGGACCTGCTAGACACGCTGGCGGATATGCGCTCGGCCATGTTTGGCGAGGTTGATAGCCCGCGCCATCATACTAGCCCGGCCCGCTGCCGCGCCTGTGGTGTGCGCGCCGCTTGTGATGAGCGCCTGGCCTGAATTCGGCCGAATCCCCCGCCACTACTCCTCCCCAATCGGCGCCAATTCAGGTTTTCTTTAGGTCAGCCTGCCCCACTTAGACTATAATAAAAGGCGCACAAGCAGCGGCCATTTAATGTGCTGCCGGCTACCTGGCGATTCGGCCGATAATGTGGCTTGAGGAGGCCCATCTTGACGAGCATACAACGTGTCAAAGGCATGCAAGATGTCTTGCCGGATGACCGCCGCTACTGGAACCATGTGATCACCACCGCCGCCGACTTGGCCTACCGATTCGGTTTCCAGCCCATGGACATCCCGGTCATGGAATATACCGAACTCTTCGAGCGCAGTATCGGGGCCGGGTCGGACATCTTCGTCCAAAAAGAAATGTACACCCTGGAGGAAGCGGACGGCGTCCACCTCACCTTGCGCCCGGAATTCACTGCCGGCGTTGCGCGCGCCTATCTAGAAAATGGTTTGCACAACTGGCTCCAGCCGGTCAAGGTCTTTCTCATTGGCCCCATCTTCCGCCGTGAACGCCCTCAGGCCGGCCGCTTCCGGCAGCATAGCCAGTTCAACGCCGAGATCATGGGCGAAGCCGACCCTGCCGCCGATCTCGAAGTCATGCTGTTGGCTATGAGTATCTATGAGCGCCTGGGCTATCGAGGCTTGAGCTTCCAATTGAATAGCACCGGCTGTCGCGACTGTCGTCCGGCCTACATAGAACGTCTACGCGCCCACCTGGACGCGCACGAGGCCCATTTGGCCCCCATTGACCAGGAACGTCTGCGCAAGAACCCGTTGCGCGTGCTGGATAGCAAAGAACCCGGTATGGACCGGGTGTTGGCCGACGTGCCCCACATCGCGGATTTTCTCTGCGCCGACTGCGCCGAGCATTTTGCCGAATTGCGCAGCCTGCTGGATGTCTTGGGCCAGGCCTACAGCCTCAACTTTCGGTTGGTGCGCGGACTCGACTACTACGAAAAGACGGTGTTCGAGGTATGGGCTGAAGGCATTGGCGCGCAAGCTGCCGTATGTGGCGGCGGGCGCTATAACCTGATCCCCGAAATTGGCGGGCCTTCGACGCCTAGCGTGGGCTTCGGCAGCGGCATTGAACGGATTATTCTCGGCATGAAACAGGTCGGCGTTGAACCGCCGCCATTGCCCGCGCCGGATGTCATGGTGTTGCACACGGGCGGCGCGACCAAACCTGTCGCCGTGGCGCTCGCTTTTCGCCTGCGCGCCGCCGGGATCGGGGCGCGTCTGGCTTTTGCCCGTCTGCCGCGCAGCTTGAAGAGCCAGTTGCGCGAAGCCAACAAAGCCCAGGTGAGCCAGGCGATCATTGTGGGAGAGGCGGAACTGGCGGCCGGTCAGGTCGTCGTTAAACCATTGGCCGGCGGTGAACAGGTCTTGATCCCTTTGGCGGATGTGGTGGATTGGTTGGCGCGTTAGTTGGACATGGGTCAGAGATTACCCTTTCATTCACGAGAAGCAGATTGATGTTTGGCCTCTTAGAGCATCCCAAAATTGCCCGGTCGCAAGCCTTGGCGAACGAGATTGCCGCCTGGCTGCGTGAGCGGGGGGAAACGGTGTGGCAGGGGTCGGTTTGGGATGAGGCTGGTCTGGCTGCACAGATGGCGGGCTGGCAGATGGTGATTGTTCTGGGCGGCGACGGGGCGATTCTGCGCGTAGCGCGAGCCGCGGCCCCTTTGGGCGTGCCGATTTTCAGCGTCAATCTGGGCAAGGTAGGCTTTCTTAGCGAGGCGCAGCCGGAGGAGTGGCCGCAACGTTTGGCGCAAGCGTTGCAGGGCGATTTCTGGCTGGAACGCCGTTTGATGATCCGGGCGCGTTTGTGGCGGGCCGGGTTGGCGCAGGCCGACGTGACGGCGCTGAATGAGGTGGTCGTCGGTCGCGGCAGTCAGGCGCGAGTCATTCATTTGGAACTGTTTGTAGATGATGATCCGGTGACGCGGTACACCGCCGATGGCGTGATCGCCGCCACGCCGACCGGTTCCACGGCCTACGCGCTGGCGGCCGGCGGACCAATCTTGCCGCCAGAATTGGAGAATTTCTTGCTTGTGCCGGTGGCGCCCCATCTGAGTTTGGATCGGGCGCTGGTGTTGCCGGAAAACGCCACGGTGCGGCTGCGGGTGACCATGGATCACGAGGCGGTATTGACCGTGGACGGCCAAATAGGCTTGCGTTTGGAAAGCGGCGATGAGATTGTGATTGAGCGGGCCGATTATGATTGCCTGTTTGTGCGGGTGAATCAGCGCCGCTATTTTTATCAGCGTTTGGTGCAGGGGTTGCGGGTTGGCGATCCTCAGCCGGCGTCGGATGGAGCGAGTCAAGGCGAGGGGTAAGGTTGCCTACCCTTGTTGGGCAACCGGGTGGTTATGGCAGAGTTGAATCCACGTATACGCACGTTGTTGAGACAAGCGCAGCGCACGGCTGAGGCCGGGAAACGCACTGTGGCGGAAAAGCTATATCGGGAGCTTGTGGCGGAGTTCCCGGAAGTGGCTGAAGGGTGGTTGGGACTGGCCGGAGTTGTGCGAGATTCGGCCGAATCCCGGCAACTCTATGAGCGCACCCTGGAACTGGACCCGGACAACGCTATGGCCCAGGCCGCCCTGCGTGGCGATCCCGTTGCCGTTCCCGCCGACCCGCCGCCCACTCTCCCGGCGCCCCCGCCCCCGCCCACGCCGGAGTCTGCGCCTGAGCCTGCGCCGGCCGCCGTTGAAGGCGTGTTGCATTGCGCCAACCACCCTAAAACCGTTACCACGCTGCGTTGTAACAAATGCGGCCGACCGATGTGTTCGCGCTGCGTGATCTACACGCCGGTCGGCTATCGCTGCAAAGAGTGTGTCCGCGACGCCGAGGCCACGTTTTTTAACGCGACCGCGTTAGATTATTTCCTGGCGGTATTGGTCACCCTCCCGCTTTCAATTGTGGTGGGGTTTCTCGCCGACCGCCTTGGCTTCTTTGTCATCTTTCTGGCCGCTGCCGCCGGCACGGGGCTGGGCGCTATTGCCTTTCGGCTGGCTAGCCGCCGTCGGGGGCGCTACATGCCCGCGACCGTAGCCGCCACCGTGGCGCTTGGCGGCCTAATCGGTGGGCTATTGCCCAATCTCCTGGTATGGTTGAATGGAGGAGGCTTTTCCTTTGGCCTCCTATCACTTCTCTGGCCGGCGGTTTATATCTTCATCGCGACCAGCGCCGCTTACTATCGGCTGCGTTAGCGATTCCACCGGGAATCGCCCGCCTGTGGGTTCACCTGCCTATGTTGGCCGAACTGCATATTCGCAACCTGGCAATCATTGACGAAGTGCATCTGCAACTTCTGCCTGGCTTTAATATCCTGACGGGGGAGACAGGCGCCGGCAAATCCATCATTTTGGACGCGATCATGCTTCTGATTGGCGGGCGCGCCGATCGCAACCTGGTGCGAGCCGGCAGCGACCGCGCTGTAGTAGAGGCTGCGTTCAACCTGGATGCCCGCCTGCAAACATTGATCAACCCACTGTTGGCGGCAGAAGGATTGGAAGCGGAAGAGGTCGGGGTTTTATCATTGGGGCGTGAGGTGCGCGAGAATGGGCGCACGGTTTGCCGGATCAACGGTCGCGCGGTCAGCCTTAGTTTGTTGGAAGAGATTGGCGATCTCCTGGTGGATATTCACGGGCAGGGTGAGCATCTCAGCCTGCTCAAGCCCAAAGCCCATTTGCCGCTATTGGATGCTTACGCCGGCCTGGAGCCGGAGCGCGGACGTGTGGCCGAGCAGGTGAATGGGCTGCGGGCGTTGCAACGAGAGTTGAACAGTTTACAGCAGGATGAGCGGCTGATCGCCCAACGCATTGATCTGCTATCCTATCAGGTGCAGGAAATAGACGCGGCTCAGTTGCGGCCGGGCGAAGAGGCGGCTTTGCAGGCCGAGCGCACGCGCCTGGCTAACGCGGAGCGATTGATGTCACATGCGGCGGAGGCGACCGGTCTATTGACGGGCCTGGATGACAATACGCCTTCGGTAGCGGACCTGTTGGGTCAAGCGGAGCGCGCGCTGGCGCAACTGGCGCGGATAGACGCCCAACAACAACGCCTGCTAGAGCAACTACAGGGGTTGACCTATCAGTTTAACGACCTGGCAGCCGATGTGGCGCATTATCAGGCCACGTTGGAAGCCAACCCGGAGCGGTTGACGGAAGTGGAGGAGCGTCTGGAGCTAATCAGCCGGTTGAAGCGCAAGTATGGGGACGACATTCCGGCGATCCTGGCGTATCGGGATAAGGCGGCGCGGGAGCTGGAGGGGTTTACCCATAGCGAGGAGCGGATGGAAGAATTATCGGCCGAAATTGATCGTCAGCTCCATCACATTGGCCGCGCCGGCCTGGCTCTTTCCCAGCAACGTCGCCAGGCCGCCGAACGCCTGGCCCGTAGCGTTGAAGCGGAGCTGCGCGACTTGCGCGTGCAGGCCGAGTTCGCCGTTGACTTCGCCCACTTGCCCGACGCCAAGGGCGCGTATGTGGGTGAACAACGCCTGGCCTTTGACCAGACCGGCATTGATCGGGTCGAGTTTCTGATCAGCGCCAATCCCGGCGAACCGCTCAAACCGATGGCGAAGACGGCCAGCGGCGGCGAGACCGCCCGCCTCATGCTGGCCCTCAAGACGGCGCTGGCGCAAGTGGACGCCACGCCCACCCTTATTTTCGACGAAATTGACCAGGG
>JAYRVN010000231.1:0-1891 GCA_041918535.1 Chloroflexota bacterium | reverse complement strand
TTTCACCTCCTTCTCGTTGTCCCCTGACCAAAGCAGAGGAGACCGGGGACTGCCCCGGTCTCCTCCACGACCACTTAACTATTTGATAGTAACTTCCACGAGATGGGTGTCGGGATTATAGGTGAAGGTGACGGTGCTATCGGCCGTCAGGCTGAGCTTGTAGTTCGGCCCATCCTGCTTGCCATCCGAACCGTAGTTAGTCGTCCAAGCGCCATCCATGGCAATCTTGTACTCATACTCACCCGCGGGCAATTGAGCCGTGAAGGTGTATAGCCCGTCATCGCCCTGCTTCATGGCGGTGGCCTTGCAGGCCGGGTCCCACGTTGCGCCGCACCCCGCTTTGTCTTGGAAGGTGCCGGGCAGGTTGACCATGCCCACGAGCGCGCCGGCAATCAACGTCCGGATCTGGTCCGCCGCTTCTTTCATGGCGGCCTCCGGCGTTTGCTGGCCGGTCACGGCCAGGGTGATGCCGTTATCCGCCGCGCTCCACACCGAACCCATGGCGGGGATATTGGGCATGGGGATGGCGTTAACGCCCGCCTGTCCCATGGCCTTGAGATCGGGGTCATTGGTCTTCTCAAGCACCGACTTGAGCGCCGAGGGGCGCAGGCCGGTTTCGTAAAGCATCTGCATCACTTCTTCGGTGGCGATGTATTCGGTCAGGAAGGTTTGCGCCAACAACACATTTTCGCTATAGGGGTTGACGAAGAAACCTTGCACGCCGCTGAAGGGGGCGCCGTTGCCGGGGAAGCTGGTGGCGACGGCGTAGGGCACTTTGGAGGCGCGGATGCGATCCAGCGCCCAGGGGCCGGCCATGAGGAACGGAATCTGACCGGTCTCGAACAAGGAGTGGGCGGTTTCGTAATCGAAGGTGTCTGGCATGAGGCCTTCTTCTACCGCCGCTCTCATCCAGGCTACCCCGGCGATTTCACCTTCGCTGTCGATGCCGACATCGTCAGGATTCCAAGCGCCATTGGCATCCTTGCCAAAGATGTAGCCGCCAAAAGCGGTTTGGATGGGCAAGGCATTGTATAACGGCCCGGAGGAAATCGCGGTGGCGTATTGCGCTTTGCCTTCCGCCTTGAGGGCGCGGCCAATTTCAAGCACTTCTTCCCAAGTGGTGGGGACGGTCTTGACCAATTCAGTGTTGTAGAAGAAGCCCAGATTCTCCGAGGCGTAAGGCATGCCGTAGAGTTTGCCGTCAGTGTAGGTGAACGCATCGAGGTTGGACTGGACGAATTCGGAGGTCTTGTCACCCAGGTCAATGGGGGCTACCAGCCCGCTCTCTACCAGCGCGCCCAGCCAGTCGTGGACGCCGATGTAAATGTCGGGGCCTTCGCCCGCCGGCACGGCGATGATCGCCTGTGAGCGGATGTCTTGAACCCGGCCCAAATCTTCGACAACGAGTTCGACGTTATATTCCGCGAGGAACTTCTCTGCCAGCCCTTGCAGGATAGGCGTGCGGGTGTCATCGGCCCAAATGCGGAGCGTGCCCTCGGGGGGCGCTTGGGTCGGTTCAACCGTAGGCGGCACAGCTGTGGGTGCCTTGGTGGGGGCCGCAGTGGGCGGCGCAGTGGTGGGCTTCTCTGGAGCGGCGGTGGGGGTGGGGGCCGCGCCTCCACAAGCCGCCAACACCAGGCTCATCGCAACGATGAGCGACATGAGGGGGACGAATTTCTTCATGGTCTTCTTCTCCTTTTGAAAATGGTGAACATGAACAAGGGCCATCGGGTGCTTACCCAATCCAGCCCAAATCATTATAGGAAACCGCGCGCTGGCCCACTTGTATAAAAGCCGGATGTTTTTGGCGATTAGCCGGATAAACCGCCCCGCTCACGCGGCCGGGCAAACGTTGGCGAGAACCGCGCAAAACTGGTCATAGGTGAGCGGG
>JAYRVN010000230.1:0-3040 GCA_041918535.1 Chloroflexota bacterium | reverse complement strand
GGGCGAACAGCCGCCTAAAGCCATGTAACGCCGGGGGCTTCACGCCGGCCGCTCTTGCCCGCCGCGTCATGATAGAGCGTAGACCGGCATAAGTTAAGCGGCCCCTGCCCACCGTGACCCATAGCGCCGGGGCATTGTCCTGGCGTTGGTTCAGGTATTGCCGCATGGCGCGCCGCGTCTTTCGGCCGATAAAGACCACCCGCCCCTTGCCCCCCTTACCCTGCCTGATAGCCGCCTTGCCCGTGAGGGGGTCATAGTCGCCCCGATTTAGCGCCAACAGTTCAGCCGCCCGGCAACCACTATCAAGCAAGAACAAGAGTAACGCCCTATCACGCGCGCCGGTCAATGTTGCCGGGGTGCAAGCGTTGAGCATGGCCCGGATTGCCGCCCCATCTGCCGGGTCTAACAACTCCGTTGGCACTTTGGGCGCTTTCACCCGGTCAACAGGGTTGCGCCAGCCATCCGGTTCAAACTCCGCTTCAAACCATCTCAACAGCGCCCGCATTGTGCGGTAAGCGGCGTGTGAGCCGCCGGGGTTGTGGCTTTCGGCTAACTCTAGCAACCAGGCGCGCAAGGAATCGGCCGAAACATCCCCTACTGCCTGTAAGCCGTTACGGTTACAGTAGTCAAGCAACAGGGTCAGTTTTTGACGGTAAAACTTCAGGGAACCCGCCGCCAGACCGCGCGCCTGTCTATCTCTAAGAAACATGGCGCTTGCTTGGTCAAGGGGCATTCTAAGGGGGTCACTTGCATTTGATTTAATGTTAGTCCGCTGTGCATGTCGGGTCACGCCGTCCGCCTTTACACAGCGTCAACCCCCATATATGGGGGTCTTATGATGGACAAACCGCCATATCTAGTACAGAAATACCCCAGGGGGGAATCGAACCCACGACCTTCGGATTAGAAGTCCGCTGCTCTATCCGCTGAGCTACTGGGGCGAATGCCTCTGCATTGTAAACCAGATGCGCCCAGGCCGGCAACTGCGCGGGCGCATGGGCGCATGGCGCATGTCTCAGCGCGCCGCGCTGTTGCCGCGCGCGGCGGCGAGTTGCTGCACCCCTCCCTCGGCAATATAAGCCAACAGACTGTTCAGATCGGGCAGGATCACCTGCGAGGTGACGCGGATGGCCCAGTTGTGGGTTAGCGGGCTAACGGCGATGATGGCGGCGTTGTGCTGGTAAGCCTGCCACATCTCCATGGCCGTGCCCATGCTGGTCTGGGGCAGATAGGCGATCAGCACATCCGCTTCGCCCGCCAGATGGGTGTTCTTGAGGAAAGTCCGTTCGGCTTCCGCCGGCCCGTAGTTGACGCTGTCGGGATGTAGAGTCCAGGGGTCGGTAATCTGAACATCAGGAATATGGGCGCGGAGAGCGCCGGCAATGCGCGTGCGATAATCCTGGTCTTCGATGAGATGATCGTTGCGATTGCCTTGCATAACGCCGGAAATAAATACGTGGAGCATTGAGTTACCCGTGAGGAGGCCCTGCGCGCTGATGGCGATGGCGCAGGGCGCTCTCTCTCAAATTAGCGGCGACGCGCCCAGAGAAAGGTGCCGATGAGGAGCAGCACACCGGCGCCGGAGACGATGAGGCCGCTGTAGTTGCGCGGCGGCGGGGCGACAACCGGGACAGGGGTGGGCGGCGGCGCGGAGGAGGGGGATTCGGCCGAATCCGTTTCCGTACTGGCTGCGGCTATGGCATTCTCCGTCGGCTTTGGCGTAGCCGTCGGCGGGAGCGGCGTGGCCGTCGGCGGGAGCGGTGTAGCTGTCGGCGGCAAAGGCGTAGCCGTCGGCGGAACCGGGGTGGCCGTTGGCGGAACCGGCGTGTTGGTGGGCGGCACAGGCGTGGCGGTCGGCGCCGCCGCCGTCAACGTGGCGGCGTTCGGCGTGGCGGTTGGCGGGCGGGGCGTGGGAACCGCCGGGCCGACGGCTACCAGACTGGCCTTGTCAAAATACAGGTCATTATGCTGAATCGGGAAGTCGGGGCTGGAGCGCATGAAGACGGTGATGGTGCTGCTCTGCGCCACCGCTTCCACATTTAGCTGATACCATTGGTCAATCACCCCGTTCATCGGCGCGTCACCCGACCAGACAATGCCGGTCGGCAGGCCGGTGATGGGCCCTGCCTGCCCGCCCCCCTGTGGATCAATGCCGATTTGCAGGCGGGGGTTGGCGGGATTGACGGAATAGGGCAATTCGGCCGATTCCGATGACCACACTTGCAGCCACACGGAAAAGTGATAAGTTTGCCCCGGCTTCACGCCCGACACTTTTTGGAACATACCGGCAAAGTGAGACTTGAAAAAGGTGAAGTATTGTTGGGCAAACTGGCCGTCCAGCACGCGGTTAGCGAAGTCGTACACCTCGGCCCGTTTATATTCCGGCTGCGCCCAAATCGGATCGTGATTCAAATCATTCACCCACCAGGGGCTCCACTCCGCCGCCATTTGCACGGTGCTATATTGCGGCTGCCAGGCGGCATATTGACCCTCGAAACTAGGGTTGCGCAACAGATTGTCCTCGGCCGCTGCCGGTGAGCCGGCGGCGGCGCCCAAGATAACCAGCAAACCAAGCAAACACCCACAGATTATTCGACGCATACACAACTCCTCCTTGAGAAAAATAGCGCAGATCCGGCTCCCAATCGGCCGATGGCCTTATTCTTCCGGCGTTTCCGGTGTGTTATCCGGCTCGCCGGCGTTAAGGGTCGGCAGATCGGGGGCAATCGAACCAATGCCCAGAGGTTGCCACTTCTTGGACAGGTCGCCGCTACGCAGGCGGTGCTCGGCCCCGCCGCGCGCGCGCACCTCATCGAATCCGGCCGGCGCGATGTACATTTGTTTCTCTTCCAACAAGCCAAGAATGCCTTCCTGACCCGGTTCCGGGCGCGGCGTGATTAACGCCTCCTGGATACTAATGGCATGTGGGTCATAATCGTGCGGCTCCTGGTAGGTGGTGATGAATCCTTCGAAATTACGCAAGACCACTTTGTTGGAACCCTGCGAGAGAACGTAGTTGGGGGTGACGGGGATTTTGCCG
>JAYRVN010000229.1:0-3469 GCA_041918535.1 Chloroflexota bacterium | reverse complement strand
TATCGCTTTCAAAGTCATCAGGCATTTGACATTGCGCACAAGCGCGTGGAGACAGCCAGAGTATTAGCTAAAGCCCAAGGATTGACGCAGCTTCACTACTATGTGGATAACGCCAATGTTTGTCAACTGGCGGCCGAAAGTTTCGATGTGGTAATCTTTGAGCAAGCGTTACATCATGTGACGCGTTTGGAACACCTGCTTGGGCAAGTTGTTCTTGCGCTAAGACCCGGCGGTCTCGTTGTGGTCAACGAGTTTGTTGGCGCCAGCCGTTTTCAGTGGCCGGATAGGCAGTTGGCCGTGATTAACGCGGCCCTGCAATTGCTGCCCATCCAATATCGGATGTCGTGCACGTCGCCTGGAAAAGTTAAACCTGCCACGGTTCGCCCCTCTTTGAAAGGCTTGATGCGGAGTGATCCGTCTGAAGCGGCGCGTTCGGCCGAAATTCCTGCATTGCTGCATCGTTTTTTCTCGGTTCTTGAGTGGAAACCGTATGGGGGCGGCCTCCTGCACCTTCTTCTGGAGGACATCGCCGGCAATTTTTCGGCCGAGTCAGCGGATGATCAAGCTCTGTTGACTATGTGCTTTCAGATTGAGGATACATTGACGCAGGCCGGCGAGTTGCCGACAGATTTCGTTTTTGCCGTAGCCTGCAAGCCGTTGGAACATGGCTCGCATTAGCTTGTGCATTCCCACTTTCAATGGGGAGTCTTACGTGGGCGCGGCGCTGAGTAGCGTGTTGGCGCAGGTCTGCGAGGGGCTGGAGGTGCTGGTGGTGGATGATGCTTCGGCCGATAACACCCCCGCCCGCCTGGCTGAATTCAACGATCCTCGCCTGCGGATTTTTCACAACCCCACACGCCTCGGCCTGGTGGGCAATTGGAACCGTTGTCTGGAACTGGCCGGCGGCGACTACGTGCAGATTTTTCACCAGGATGATATGCTATTGTCCGGCGCGGTGGCCGGTTGCGTTGCCGTTCTGGATGCCCATCCGCAGGTCGGCTTCGTCTTCGGTAACATCGTCACCACTGACCCGCAAGGCCAACCCATCGGCGGCCATTGGAACCCGGTCTTGCCCACCACCGACACCCTCTTCTGCGGTCATGATCTCTTGCGCCTTCTCCTCCGGCATGGCAATCTGATTCCTTGCCAGACGGTCATGCTGCGCGCCGACTGTTATCGGGCGCTGGGCGGTTTTGACCCCCGCTTGCGCTATACACCTGACCTGGAGATGTGGTTGCGCCTGTGCCTGCATTATGACGCCGCCTATATTGCCCAGCCGCTGGCGCACCTGCGCCGCCATGCGGGGCAGGTATCAGCGGCCTTTCTAGGGCAAGCCCGCGAGGTTGAAGAAGTGCGCCGCGCCTATGCGTTTCTATTTACCGAATGGGCGGAAGATGTGCCGGATTCGGCCGAAAATCGCGCCCTGGCCCTGGCCCAATTGCGCGCCTGGACGCGGCAACTCGCGCGCCGAGCTGTGCGCCAAAACGCCTGGTCGGCCCTGCCGGCATTGGCCGGCGTGGCCTGGCGGCTGCGATGGCGGCCTGGTTGGTGATGCCAAACCTTATTCGCTTTGGAATGTCCGAATGGCGCGCCTGGGTGGAGCGCTACCGTTGGTTCTGTTGGCGACGCGATTGGCAGACGCGCGGCGTCCTGTTCGATCCCACAGTCATTCTGCGCCTGCCCCCCACAGCCCGCCTGGACATCGGCTCCGGCACTTCGATTGGCGCGTACACCGTGCTGGACCTGCTCAGCGACCCGCTGGCGGCCGACGGACAGGCCTCGCGCTTGCTCATCGGCGCGCGTGTGGCCGTCAATGAGTTTAACAATATCCGTCCGGCGGGCAGCACCATTTGTATCGGCGATGGTTGTCTCATCGCCCAGTTTGTTACCATCGTCGGCTCTAATCATGCGCTGGCGGCCGACCGTTGGCTGCGCGATCAGCCCTGGGCGGCTGCGCCGCGCGGCGTGACGGTGGGGACGGACGTGTGGATTGGCGCAGGCGCGACGTTGTTGCCCGGTGTGACCGTGGGCAATGGCAGCGTGGTGGGGGCAGGGGCTGTGGTGACGGCGGATGTGCCGCCCGGCGCGATTGTGGGCGGCGTTCCCGCCCGTGTCATCGGCCAACGCGGTTAGAGGGTTAATTAATGCGCATTTTGGTGATTTCCAACTACTTCCCACCCTATGAGCTTGGCGGCTATGAACAGTTGTGCCGGGATGTGTGTGTGCGCCTGCGCGCGCGTGGGCATGCGGTGTTGGCGCTGACCAGCCGGCGCGGGGTGGGGAAGAGAGAGGGGGGAGAATCGGCCGATTCCAACACCCTCCGCCGTCTTCACCTGCAAATCGAGCCTGGCCTCACTCCGCTCCTTCAGTTTCTCTTCGCTCGTCCCCGCCGCGAGCGTCACAACGCCGCTGTGCTGCATGAGCAAGTGACACGTTTCCGCCCCGATGTCATCTTTTGCTGGAACCTGGAAAATCTCGGGCCGGGTCTGGCCCTGGCGGCCGAGCGCTTTCCGGGCGTTGGTGTCGCTCATTGGCTCGCCGGTCGCTCACCCAAAGAGCCGGACGTCTACACAGCATATTGGACCACGCCCGGCCACCGCTTCTGGATGACCTGGGTCAAGCGTCTGGCGCGCCCGTGGGCCTTGCACAAATTGGCGGCCGGCGATCCGCGCCCACAACTGCGTCTGGAGCATGTTGCGGTAGTTAGTCACTTCCTGCGCGATCAAGCCGTACAGCGCGGCTTTTTGCCGCCATCGGCTCTGGTCATTCACAATGGGGTTGAGTTGGATGAGTTTGCCGCGCCCGTCAGACACCGCGCTCCGGACGCTCCCTGGCGCTTGTTGCAAGCCGGACGCCTGGACCCGCAGAAAGGGGCCCATACCACGCTGCAAGCCCTGGCCCTGTTACTGCAAAACGACCGGCTAGACGTTCGCCTGACGTTGGCCGGCGACGGCCCGCCCGCCTACCGCCAATTACTCAATAGCCTAGTCGAGCAACACGAATTGGAAAACTATGTGCAATTCACCGGCTGGTTGCCCCGCGCCGCCATGCCCGCCTTGCTGGCAGAACACGATACGCTCATTCTAGCCACCACCGAGAACGAGCCGTTGGCCCGCATCATGTTGGAGGCTATGGCGTCCGGCTTGGTTGTGGTCGGCACGCTCACCGGCGGCACAGGCGAGGCGCTGCGCCATGAGGAAACCGGCCTGACCTTTGCCCCCCACGACGCCGCCGGTCTGGCCCGTCAGGTCGCCCGCTTAATTGACGACCCCGCCCTGTATAACCGTCTGGCAGGCGCCGGGCGCGCGGCAGTGCGCGCCGAGTATGGCCTGGAATATATGGTGGATCAATGTGAAGCCTTGCTGCGCCGGGCGCGCCAGGCTGCGCGCGGCAGTCAACCGGTGGGCAATTAGCCGGGCGGGAGCAGATCGTCTATGGTGAGATTGTGAACATTCTCTTCCTTTCTTTC
>JAYRVN010000228.1:0-12000 GCA_041918535.1 Chloroflexota bacterium | reverse complement strand
GGCTGCCAGATCGCTGACGGTTGAATCGGCCTGCACTTCGTCGGCGTTTGCCAGGCGCAAGACGACATCGCGCGCGCCGGCGCGCAGGTGGAGCGTATTCAAGACGGCGGCCGGGTCAACCCGTTGATCGAAAAGGACGAAAAACACGGGATCAAGCGGTTGCGGCTCTCCCTGAGGGTAGAAACTCTCCACTTTGGGCGTGGGCGTGCGGAAACGCCAGGTAACCGTCTGCGCCAGAACGCCCCCGGTCTGTGAGCGCACGCCGGCTGGAACCTCCACGCTATATTCCGTCGCCATAGGCAAGCGGTCTACATTGCCGACATATTCAAAGCGGAGGGTGCGCGCGCCCAACCAGCGCCAAACGCCCGGCAAAGCGGGTGTGAGGCGCACCGGCGCGTCGGTGGTCGCCAGTTGCTCCCGGGTCGTCAGGGGGACCATCGGCTGGTTGAAGGTGAGGCTGACAAAGGGAGCGATTGGCACATCCCCTTCCGGCGCAAAACGCAGCACCTCTAACGGGCCTGTCGGCACACTCTCCGGCGGCCCGGCGTTTACCGGCGGGGGGAAAGCGTCGTTGATGGTTTGGCCGGGGCGGGGCGGCGGCAAGGATTCATCCGGCAGGCGGAATTCTTGGGTGTCGGTGGGAGTAAGCGTGAGTTCCGGCAGGCGGGCGAGGATGGATTGGATGGTTTCGGCCGATAATGCGCTCCCCGCCGCTACCAATGGCCGTTCCACCGCCCGCCATACCGACTGGCCTGCGCTCAAACGAATGCGTAGCGCATCGCCGCTATCGGTCTGCGCCCCAAACGGCGAGGATACTTCCAGGCGCATCCCGTTGCCCTCCCCTTCGACGACCGGGGTCGGCGTCGCCGTCTGGTTGTCGTCTGAGCGCCAGGGACGCGTTAGCGCCAGTACACCGCCGGCGACAAGCGCCACTGCCAGCAGGACAAACGCCGTAATACGAATGCGAGGATTGTTCATGGGTCATCTCCAAGAGTAAAGCGCGGCCGGCGGGCGCAAAGGCCAGCCCACCGGTTTCGCTCGCGGCCGCGCCAACAGATCTCAGCGCGGCAGCGTAGCAGTCACCTAACTTAGGTAACGTCGCCAGGCTGAAAAAAGTTCCCGTCGCTCAGCCGCCGGAAAACGCGGCAGGAAAAGCCTGGCGACGACCCAAGCCGTAGATGATGTGGGCATAACGCCGGGTGAGCGCCGCCGGCAAAAACGATTCGCCGCGGGCATAGACGCCCAAACCCCGCATTGCCAGCGCCTCCGGCCAGCCGCGGCCGGCCTGGTGACGCTGTTCGGCGCTGCGCGTCACACCGGGCGGAAAGGGCGGCAGGTCCACATAGCCGACGCGCCAGCTTTCTTCGGTCGGGCATTGTTCCAGCAGATTGCGCCATTCAGCCAGGCGCAGGCCGTTTAAGCCGGAGAGGGTGGTGTGCGCGCGGTTGTCCCCGTTGGGCAGGAAGAGGGCGAACCGGGCGGCCAGGCGGGCAATTGTTTGCAGGTAGACGGGGCGTTTTTCGGCCGAAATTCTTTGCACCACTTCACTCGCCACCGCCAGGTCAAATGTTCCGTCCAGTTCCGTCAGAGCGCTCAGATCAGAGACGAGCGCGGTGTCATAAGCCAAGCCGGGCAAGAGACCGACCGCTTGAGCGGCGCGCACGGCGGCGGCGAAATGCGCCAGCGCGGCCGGGCGATCATCCACAATTATCGGCCGAATCCCCCACTCTTGCGCCAATACCATCCAATCCAGCCCCGCCCCATATTTCTCCGGCAAACCCGCCACCAGCAGACTGCGCGGACGCGGGGCATCCGATAGCCAGCGTCCCAAGACCAGCCGCTTAGCCACATACTCATAGGCGGTGCCGACGCCCTCTCCCTCCGCCAAGGCCAGCGGATAGAGCGCCTTAACAGACCAGTTCGCCAGCTTCATAGGACACGCTTCCACCGGCCATCGCCGGGAGCGCCGACCGCGCTAAATATCATTGCGCCGTTGTCCATCGGGGTCAATTTCATAGGACATGACCGGCCGATAGACGCACTGGCAGCCGGCGCCTCGGCTACATTCAGTCAGGGGCAGACGCGGCGCATCGTCCGGGTGATAGATGGCTTGCGGATTGAGCAAGCGACACGGGATACAACCCCGACTGTCAACGACAATGCGCACGCCCACAATGGAGCCTTGCGCCCGCATACCAAGTCGGTATTGCGCCAGCGTCTTTTCGGCATAGTCAGGCGCTTTAGCTATCTCTCTCTGAAATTGTTTGAGCCATTCAAACGACATAGTTCACCCGAGCGCAACGCACAATCAGCGCCGGCGGAATCTCCGGAAAGTTGCTCCAGGAAAAGGCGTGGTTGGCCGGCGAGCCGGCCGGGAAAGCGGGTTCCGCCATGCCGGTGATGGGCAACCCCACGTTGGCGCAGGCGTTGATGATCTGGCTGAGGGTGCGGTTGAAGTAGTAGTGCGGTTGCGGCTGACCGATGATGCCGATGCCGCGTTGCGCGGAAGTGGTCAGATAGCTGCCGACTTTGACGCCGGCGACCGTGATGAGTTGGCCGTCTCGATCTTCTCGTTCCAGGAACAGGTGTTGGCCGCTTTGGTTAAAGCAGGGGTGGGTCACCGAAAAGACAAAGCGGCCGCCCGGTTTGAGGAGGCGGCTGACGGCGCGTAAGGCGGGCGACAGGTCGGAGATGTCCATCAAGGCCATGTTGGCGACGGCGGCGTCGAATTGCCCGACTCCCAGGCTGAGCATGTGCGCCTCGTCGGTGGCGTCCATCACGTGATAGGTGATGGGGAGCGTGGAATCGGCCGAATAAGCCCGCGCTCTCTCGATAAAGGTGGGGGCAAAATCGAAGGCCACCACCTCCACACCTAACCGCGCCATCTCGCGCGCGAACTGACCATTACCGCAGGCAATCTCCAACACCCGCTCGCCGGGTTGCAACACCAGCAAACGCAATGTCGCCGGCGCGATCAACGTCCGGTGGAAGAGATTGCCCTCCGGGCCGGTTATATCATCCCAAAAAGCCGCGTTCGCTTCCCAAATCGTCTGCACCTGGGCATTCAATGCGACGTTCTCAGTCGGCATCAACTCGTCTCCTTCGGCGTGTCTGCCACGCCCCGGTCCAATTGCATATCCTCAAAAGAGCGCGGATCGTCTTGGGGCTCCAGATGGGTGAAGACTGTCACATCAGCCAACTCATGCCGGATGTCATCTTCGATCCGCTCCAGCAGATAATGGCCGCGCTGCACACTCCAGGCGCCGGGAACCAAAATATGCAGGGAGACAAACCGGCGCGCGCCCGCCAGACGCGTGCGCAAGGCGTGGTAGGCAATTCCCTCCGTCTCATACTTTGCCAACACAGCCAAAACAGCTTTCTGCTCGACGGCAGGTAAGGCCGTGTCCATCAACCCCAACACCGAACGCCGCAGCAACCCATAGCCCGACCAGATGATGTTGAGCGCGACGCCGATGGCGATGATCGGGTCTAGGGGTTGCCAACCGGTCAGCGCCACCAGCGCCACGCCGACAATCACGCCGCCCGAAGTCCAGACGTCGGTCAACAAGTGGCGGGCGTCGGCCTCCAGGGTGATGGAGTCGTATTGACGGCCCACTCTAAGCAAAATGCGCGCCACCGCCAGGTTAACCAGCGAAGCGACCACGGACACCGCTAACCCAAGACCGGGTTGTTCGAGCAATTGCGGGTGCAACAGCCGGTTCACGGCGGTGTAGACGATGCTGATGGCAGCCAGCAAAATAAGCGCACCTTCAGCGCCGCTGGCAAAATACTCGGCCTTGCCGTGACCATAGAGGTGCTCTTCATCCGGCGGGCGGGCGGCCACGGTCAACAGGATCAGAGCTAACACCGCCGCCGCCAAATTCACCAGCGATTCGATAGCATCCGATAAGAGGCCGACGGAGCCGGTGAGCCAGTAAGCTACGCTCTTGAGCGTAATCGTCGTCAGGGCGGCCGCAACGGATAGCCAGGCATAGCGGGTGAGAAAGGCGCGATTCATGGTTTCACTGTCCTAATCAGAGGAGAGGCGATTGGGCGTCTAATATCCAGGCGCTAGGATGTTGAATGAAGCCGATGCGGGGGTAGTAGTCAACCGCTTTGGGCGCAGCCAGCAAAACAATTTTGGCGCGTGGGCCTAGCTGCGCGCGAGTTGCGGCAATGAGGATTCGGCCGATTCCCTGACGTTGATTCTCTACCCGCACGGCGAGATCAGCCAGATAGGCCACATAGGCATAGTCGGTCAGGCTGCGGGCAATCCCCACCAGCCGGTCGCCATCCCAGGCAGTGACCACCAGATTGGCGTGCTGCAACATCGCCGCCATCGCCGACCGGTCATCCACCGGCCGGCGCTCACCCAGGGTTGAAGCCCGATACAGCTCAATCACCTCATCCAGGTCCAGATCGTTGCCTACGCGAAGGGTAATCGGCATAGGTGGCTCCGTCAAACACATTTCGGGCGCGGCTCACAATTCCAGGCGCAGTCGCCGCTCGCCGAGCGTAATCAAGTCGCCGGAGGTCAGGACGACCGGTTCGGTGATGGGCAAGTTATTCAACCGTGTACCGTTGCGACTACCCAGGTCTTCCAGCCACCACTGTTGGCCGCGGCGGGTGATGAGGGCGTGTTCGGCCGAAATATATCCGCCCTCTAAGACAATTGTGTTGGATGGGATTCGGCCGAGACTGGTCACCGGCCGCAAAGGAAAGCGCTGCGCCACCTCGTCGGATTCGTCCAGCAAATAGAGCGCGCCTTTGACCCCGGCTTCTTCGGCCAGCCAACGCGCCATCACCTGCATCTCGCGCTGCAACAGCCACACAACCAGGCCCATGAACACCAACAGCAGCAAACCGGCTGCCAGGCGCAGAATGAGGAGCAGAAGCGCCAGATTCACCGTAAGCTTGCCTCCGGCAAAGTCATCCCTGAGCTGATTCGCTGGTTGCGCATCTATGGCTCCGGCGGATCGGGCGCGCGCAAGGCGATAGTATGCTCGGCCTCGGCGTCGCGCCGGGGCGGCCTTAGCGGGGTGTCGCCCAACCCCTCGCCATAGATCAGGGCGCGGTCGCTCAAGCGAATGATGTCGCCCGGATGTAACACGCACTCCACGATGCGCTCGTCATTGACAAACGTGCCGCCGCGACTGCCGAGATCATACAGAATAAATCGGCCGAAACGCCAACGAATTTGAGCATGTCGCCGGCTTACCGTGGCGGCTTCCAAAACAATGTCGTTATCCGTATGCCGCCCCAGATTGAGCAACGGCTGAGCCAGAGGCACATGCTGTTTGCCCTCAACGATAAGAAAGGCATCCAGCGCCCGAATAGCGTTCATCAGCGGCACGGCGTCGGCCTCCTGCGCCGCCAAAACTTGCGTAGCCTCGCCCAATCCCGCCGCATAGGCCGCCTGAATACGCACATGGTGACGTCCAACCCGCGCATCCGGCAACACAGCCACTTCCGGCCAGCTCGAAAGGGTGAGATTGGCCCGCCGCGCCAGGCGCACTACCAGCGTCGCCAGGTCGGCGGCCAACGTCGGCCGTTCTGCGGTCAGCGGCGCGTGATCGTCTGGGTTCAGCGCGATCTGATAACGATCAGGGGCCTGTGTCTCTCGCAGGTTGTCCTCGATAGCGCGGGTCAATTCGGCCGAAATCTCCGCTACATCCAGCCGCCCGCCCAACCAACGGCTCAGCGTCCCTTCCACCAGGTGTTGCACAGTCGCTTCAAAACGGGCTAATGGCATACGCTTCATCCCCGTCATTATAGTCAATCCGATGGCGCGCGGCGAATGGCGGGTTATACTTGACACCCAGAGAGCGGGGACGGTAGCAAACAAAGCCGCAGCAGGCGCGCAAACTGTCGCGGCGTAACGACAACCGCTCTCCTGGAGCGAAACATGCCTCAAGTGCAACATTACATACGTCCAACACAGCTCGCCGAGGCGCTGCAACTTCTGGCCCAACCAGGCACAGTGGCGCTGGCGGGCGGCACGCAATTGATCGCCGGCGCGAAGACGCTGGAGACGGTAGTGGATCTCCAGGCGCTTGGGCTGGATCAAATCGTTGTGCAAGATGACACTATCCTTTTGGAAGGGATGGCGCGGCTGCAAAGCCTGGTTGATCATCCCGACCTGCCGCCGGTATTGCGCGCCATGGCCCAGCGAGAAGGGCCGAATACGTTCCGCCATATGAGCACGGTTGGCGGCACAGTGGCTGCGGCCGACCCGGAAAGCGAGCTTTTTGCGGCCTTGCTAGCCTTTGAGGCGATGGTAACGATCGAGAGTCTGGCGGGCCGCTCAAGTTTTCCGCTGGCGGCGGCGCGGCGTCTCGCGGCCGGGGAGCTGATCACGGCCGTATCCATTCGCGCGGATGGTCAGGCGGCAGCCGAACGCGTCAGCCGCACGCCGGCCGACAAACCGATTGTGGCGGTTATTGGCCGTCGGGACGCAACCGGCGTGACGCGTCTAGCGCTATGCGGTGTAGCGCCGCGACCAATCTTGGCTACACTGGACGAGTTGGCGGCGCTGGACCCGCCGGCGGATTTTCGCGGTTCGGCCGAATATCGGCGTTATCTGGCCGTCCTGCTATCGCAGCGCGTACTTCAGGCGTTGACCACGGAGTGACCCTATGAATATCCACGTTACCCTCAACGGCGAGAAGAAGACCCTAACCTGCCTGCCCGGCGAGACGTTGTTGCGCGTCTTGCGGCGAGAAGGGTATTTCAGCGTGCGGTTTGGCAGTGACACGGGTGAAACAGGGGCGGCGGCGATTTTGCTGGATGGGGAGTTGGTTTCGGCCGAAATTCTTCTGGCCGCGCAAGCCGACCAACACGCCATCGAAACGATTGAAGGCATGTCCAGCGGCCTGGACCTGCACATCATCCAACGCGCCTTCATCCAAACCGGGGCCATCCAGTCCGGCTACGCCACACCGGCCATGATCCTGGCTGCCCGCGCCTTGCTCGCCCGCAACCCCAATCCCAGCGCAGCCCAGGTTCGCGACGCGCTCTCCGGCATCCTCGATCGGGAAACGGGTTATGTCAAACCTGTTCAGGCCATCCTCGCCGCCGCCGCCAGCCTGCGCGGCGAGGAGCCCGACATCTTGCCACCGCATGTCCTCACCCCCATCCACATGGAACCCACTCTCTTTGATTGGGATTCCCCGCCGGGCGGACACGAGAGCATCACCCCCGCCTTCAATGACGGCGGCCCAACCGCCCAACCTATCGCCCCACCCCGACCGCAGATCACTTCTGATATTCCCGAAACCCACATTGTCGGCAAATCGGAAGCTAAAGTGGACGCTCTCAAATTAGCCAAAGGCAACGCCGCCTTTGTAGACGATATTGACATTCGCGGCTTGCTATACGCCAAACTCCTCACCAGCCCGCATGCCCACGCCCGCATCCTCGACATTGATGATAGCGAAGCCCTGGCCTTGCCCGGCGTGCGCGCCATCATCCATTATAAAAATGTGGCGCGCGTGCTCTACGCCTCCGGCGGCCAATCCTACCCCAATCCGCCCCCCTATGATCAAGTGAGCTTCGATAATAAAGTGCGGCATGTCGGGGATCGGGTGGCAGCCGTGGCGGCCGACTCTCTGGAAATCGCCGAAGCGGCCCTCCGGTTGATCAAAGTCGAGTACGAGTTGCTGCCCGCCATCTACGACGAGAGGGAGGCCTTTCAACCCGGCGCGCCCGTTATTCACGATGAAGCGGATGCCATCGGCATCCACGACGCCACGCATAACACCTGCCACGTCATCGAGGCAGAGGCGGGCGACGTGGCCCAAGGCTTCGCCGAGGCCGATTATGTCTTTGAGCACACCTATCGCGTCCATCAAGTGCAACAATGTCCCATCGAGCCGCACATCGCCATCGCCTATTGGGACTCCGATGAGCGGTTAGTGATTCGCACCAGCACGCAGGTTCCTTTCCATGTGCGGCGCATGGTGGCCCCCTTGATCGGCCTGCCCGTGCGCCGCATCCGCGTCATCAAACCGCGCATCGGCGGCGGCTTCGGGGCCAAGCAGGAGATGCTAATTGAGGACATTGTCGGGCATCTGTGCATTCGGACGGGTCGCCCCGTGCGCCTGGAACTGACGCGCGCCGAAGAGTTCATGTCCAGCCGCACCCGCCATCCGCAGACCATCACCTTCAAGACCGGCGTCAGCAAAGACGGCAAGCTAACGGCGCAACACATGATCCTCATCGGCAACACCGGCGCTTATGGGACGCATGGCCTGACGGTGCAAACCGTCTCCGGCCTGCGCGGCTTGAGTACCTACAACTGCCCCAACAAGCGCTTCGACTGCCGCGTGGTTTACACCAATATCCCCGTCCCCGGCGCTTATCGGGGCTACGGCGCGCCGCAAGCCTTATTCGCCCTGGAAGTGCACATGGACGAGATCGCCCAGGCGTTGGGGTTGGATGTGATTGATTTCCGTCGGCGGAATTGGGTCAACGTCGGCGACGGGCTGAACATCGCCCCCCACCTGGGCGAAGGCGAGAAAAAGACGGTCATAGATTTGCCCATTATCCTCTCCAGCGCTCTGGCCGAATGCGTCGAGCTAGGCAGCCAGGCGATCGGTTGGGAACGTCGCGCCGATCCCGATTGGCATCGCGTGCCCGGCCGGCCGCATCTGCGTCGGGGATTGGGTATGGCCGTGTGTATGCATGGGACAGCCATTCCCGGCCTGGATATGGGCGGCGCGAGCATCAAGATCAACGATGACGGATCGTTCAATGTCCTGGTCGGGGCGACAGATTTGGGCACCGGCTCCGATACCGTTTTGTCGCAAATCGCCGCTGAAGTCCTGGGCGTGCCGCTGGAAGATATCCTGATCTACTCCAGCGACACCGACATGACCCCGTTCGATACCGGCGCTTATGCCAGCAGCACGACTTATATCTCCGGCACGGCCGTGAAGAAAGCCGCCGAAGGTGTGCGTGAACAAATCAAAGAACGCGCCGGTTTGATGCTGGGCCTGGCTGAATGGCAGGGGATTGAGTTGCGTAATCGGCGCGCCTGGGCGCCTGACGGCCGTTCGCTGTCGCTGGAACAAATCGCGCTCCATTCATTACACCAGGATCAACAACGGCAGATCATGGACACCGCGTCGTTTGTCTCCTATAAATCGCCGCCTCCCTTTGCCGGGCAGTTTGTCGAAGTGCTCGTTGACGTGGAAACAGGGCAGGTGACGGTAGAGAAGATGGTCATGGCGGTGGATGCCGGCGTGGTAATCAACCCGCTGACGGCCAGTGGTCAGGTGGAGGGCGGCATGACGCAGGCGCTAGGTTATGCCCACTGTGAAGAGATGGCCTACGACGCGCAAGGGCGCATGGTGAACCCCCAGTTTGGCCCGTATAAAATCTATCGGGCGGATGAGATGCCGGAACTGGGTGTGATTCTGGTGCAGACGCATGAGCCAAGCGGTCCGTTTGGGGCCAAGGCGATTGCAGAGATTCCCAAGGACGGGGTGGCCCCGGCGTTGTGCAACGCCATTTTCGATGCGACGGGAGTGCGAATTCGCCAAATTCCGTTCACGCCGGAGCGGGTCTGGCAGGCGTTGCAAGCGGCGGAGGCAGTCGCATAGCCTATGTTGAGCGCGCTTCAACCGGAGTTGTTGCCGGAGTTATTGGCTGCCCAAAGCCGAGGCGAGGCGGTAGTGTTGGCTACAGTGGTAAAGGCGCGGGGAGCAACGCCGCGTCAGCCCGGCGCGAAGATGTTGGTGTATGCCGATGGTCGTTTGCGCGGCACGATAGGCGGCGGCGAGATGGAGGCCCGCGTGGTTGAGGCGGCGCGGGGGATATTCACGGACGGCAAACCGCGGGTGGTGGCTTATACGCTGGTAGACCCGGCGGCGGGCGATCCCGGTGTGTGCGGCGGCGAAATGGAGGTTTTTCTGGAGCTGTATTTGCCGCCGCCGACGGTATTTGTGGTGGGGTGTGGGCATGTGGGGCGAGCGGTGGCGGAACTGGCGCACTGGTTGGGGTATCGGGTGGTGGTCACAGATGATCGCGAGGAGTTGGTTTCGGCCGAAAATATTCCCCACGCCGATGTCTACCTGCCCGGCCCGATCGAACTAGCCCTGGCCCGCCACCGCATCACCGACCAGACTTATATCACCGTCGTCACCCGCAATGTCAACGTTGACCGCCAGGTGCTGCCCCATCTGGTCCAAACCGCCGCCCCCTTCATCGGTGTCATCGGCAGCCGACGGCGCTGGGAAATCACGCGTCGTCGACTCCTGGAAGACGGCATGGCCGAAGCCGAATTGGCGCGCTGCCACTCGCCGCTAGGTCTTGAATTAAACGCCGAAACCCCTGAAGAAATCGCCGTCAGCATCCTGGCCGAGATTATCATGCTGCGCCGTCAAGGCAGCGGCGAGCGGATGTCGCGGAAACCGGCCGGAACCGAGAGCGCCTGACGACCGTCCGCAACATGCTTTTCAGCCGGCATCTCATCCTCCTTCGCGGCGGCGGCGACCTGGCGACCGGCGTCGCTTATCGCCTGCACCACGCGGGCTTTCCCCTCATCATCTTGGAACTGCCGCACCCGTTAGTAGTCCGGCGGCGGGTAGCGTTAGCCACGGCTGTGTTGGAAGGACAAGTCAGCGTGGAATCCTTGCAAGGTCGGCTGACGCATTCTCCGGCCGAGGCGCTGGCTCTGGCGGTAACGGGCGTCATCCCGGTGCTCATCTCGCCCGAACTGCCCCAGTTCGATCGGCCGATTGGCGTGGTGGTAGATGCGCGCATGGCAAAGCGCAATCTGGACACGCGCCTCGACCAAGCGCCGCTGGTGATTGGCCTGGGGCCAGGCTTCACTGCCGGCGAGGATTGTCACGCCGTCATCGAGACCATGCGCGGGCATCGGCTGGGGCGGGTTATCTGGCGAGGTTGCGCCTTGCCCAACACCGGCGCGCCCGGCCTCATTGCCGGGAAGGGCGCGGAGCGCGTGTTGCGTGCGCCGGCCGCCGGCATGATCCACTGGCAGCGCGATATCGGCGATCGCGTGGCCGAAGGGGAATGGCTGGGCCAGGTCGGTGGGGCATTGGTGCAGGCCCCGTTTAGCGGCGTTGTACGCGGCCTGATTGCGCCCGGCACACAGGTTTGGCCCGGCCTGAAGATCGGGGATATTGACGCCCGCGCGGAGGTGGAGGCTTGTTTCACCCTATCCGACAAGGCGCTGGCTATTGGCGGTGGCGTGCTGGAGGCCGTTTTGACTCATTTGAACCGGGCAGCGCCATGACCGCATCCGACTTAATCCATGCTCTAGCTATACGAAATAGCGATCTGGTCTCCCTGGTCGGCGGGGGAGGCAAAAGCACACTTCTCATGGCGTTGGAGCGCGCCTGGGGACAGGGCATTATCCTGACAACGACAACGCGCATACAAGCGGCGCAAGCTCAATCGGCCCGCGCCTGTTTGCGCCTGGACGAACAGGATCGCCTGGGAGACACGCTGGCCGCCTGGGGTTCTTGTTTGATTATCGGGGAAATCAGCGGCGACAAAGCGCTGGGGGTGCCGCCGACGTGGCCGGGACGCTGGTTGACGCGCCCCGATGTGGCAGTGGTGGTGGTAGAGGCGGATGGAGCGCGGATGCTGCCAGTGAAGGCTCCGGCGGAACATGAGCCGGCCTTACCGTCGGATAGCACGCTGGTGATCGTCATGGCGGGGTTGGATGCGCTGGCCGGGCCGATTAGGCAGGTAGCGCATCGGCCGAATCTCGTCTGCTCACTCACCGGCCTGCCGGCCGATGCCAACCTGACCCCGTCCTCCCTGGCGACCTTGTTGGCTCACCCACAAGGCGGCCTCAAAGGTGTGCCGACCGGCGCGCGCGTGCTGGTTTGCCTGAACAAAGCGGACTCAGCCCGCGACGCTCAACTGGCCGAGCAAACCGCCGCCCGGCTATCGGCCTGCAGCCGGATCGAGCGAGTGGTGGTCACATCCTTACAACCTTTGCCCCAAGTGATCGCCGTCCACCAGTTCGCG
>JAYRVN010000227.1:0-8522 GCA_041918535.1 Chloroflexota bacterium | reverse complement strand
GGCGGCAGAACATCACGCACACTGATTTGCAGGTTCAGGGTGGCTTCGTAATCGGCGCTTCTGAATTTTCTGGTCATGGCCATAGTTTACATCAAGAGGGTCTCGGTTTGAAGACCCTGACTTCTCCGACAGGCTGCTAGAACATTTTTAAGCGGATTGCGTAGATCCCCGCTCATCTTCCATAGCCGCCTTATTTTGTGGACGTAGCTTACATCTAATGTAATTGAGGCAATAAATTCCATGCATACCTACCAGGCCGTAAAGTTGCCAAAACTGTCCTCGAAATCAAAATTTTGCACCTCTATTTTCACCAGCACCTCCTTCTTCCATCGGGTTGCGCATTCCTCGCCCAATGATGTCAAGCGATATGCGCCATACTTCAGCTTTTGCGCCGCGCCCAAACTCGCCAGTAATCGTAACCGTTGCAAAACATCATCCAAACCATATGGGTGTATATCGGCAAAACGCTCACCCAAATCGGCGGGGCGGGCTGGCTGGCGTTGTTGCAGTAGCCACCAAAACTCTGGCATAGCCACAAGTCGCCCCGTTAATGCCTCTAGGCAATGATACCGTAAATCCTGGATGTTTCCAGGTGGGAGCATACAGGACAAAACAGGGCTCTCCCCACCAAAGTAAAAAACGTAAGGAATGAGGTCTACCAAATAGTAGGCGGATAAAATGGCTTGCATATACCATCTTTGCTGATCCGGCTCAACTTTTGCCCAATCCAGCATAAAGCGCACAAACTGTCCGGCGGTTAGTCCCTGCGCCAACGCTTGTTGCCCCACCAACACCGATTCGAAAAAAGCGTCTTCATAATCCGGCGGATCTGGCAAAGGCATGGGACAGCAGGTTAAAACGAGATGCGGCTCTTTGGCTCTTGTCTGTTCCCACGCCACTAGGCTAAAAACCCCTTGCCCAAGCAAGATAAAAGCTTCTTCATCGCGTATCAACAAATTATAGATGTGAGCGTCATCTAGCTCTTGGTCCGCTACCATCCCATTTAGCTGCTCGGCAATATCAGTTACATGAGCCGGCACCGCTAGTAGTTGCAGTGCAGCAACCAATTGCTCACGGCGCTGCCCTTCCCGATCGCCTGGCTGCTTCTCGCGCCAATGGCTACGAGGCAGTTGAGACAGCAAGGCATCCAACTTACCCCACTCTGAATTATCTTTGTCGCTATTTCCTTCAAGATTAGGTAATACAATTTGTGGGTTTACCTTCCAGGCTAGGGGCGATTTGTCATCAGGAAGCAATTTGCGCATATCTGACAGCAAACCCGATGCCATACGTCTATTTAGTTTTTTAAATGCCCGTGCTTCGATCTGTCTTATTCGTTCCCGAGTGAGACCAAAATGATCCCCCACTTCTTCCAGTGTACGCGCTTCTCCATCTGTCCAGCCAAAACGTAGTTCCACCACTTCGCGTTCCCTTTCCGTTAGAAAAGAGAACGCCTGTTCCGCGATCGCTTGTCGGGCAAATAGCAAATCTAGCTCTGTATCTGGTGACGAGTTCTCGTCTAGCAATAGCTCGGCGAGTGATTCCGTTTCGCCCAATAGTTCGCCAGCTTTTGTAGTAATGAGCGCATCCTCCAGAGAGAGAAAATGCGCCGAATATGATTGCAAACTGCGAGCTTTTGTCACTGCCTCTTCATACTGGGCTATTGTTTTTGCGGAAGGCGATTCCTGTCGGCGGTTAACTTCCTGAAGCAAATCATAATCAGACTGTTCCAGTAGACCGGCATGGAACAAGACAACGGGGTTGGATACAGGGTCATGATGCCCATCGTCGAATTGGTTACAAGCAGCTTCCAACTTGCGTAGGTCCTCCTGAACATGAACCGGAAGGCGAATCGTGCTCCCATGATCCGCAATCTCACGGCCTATGGCCTGCCAAATCCAGCTTGTAGCATACGTTCCAAACCTACCTTGTACACGGTAATCAAATTTGCTCGCAGCTCGCAGTAAGCCGATGAAGCCAGCCTGCACCAGATCGGCGTAATCTAAGCCTTGCCCAAGATAGCTTTGAGCAACCCGCATAGCATAGCGCAAATAACCGGTTGTTAACGTTTGTTCTACCTGTGTTGTCAGGTGCTTAACCTGTTGCTCAATAGTCTCTAGGTCTTCCGGTAGCCAGCTGGCTATGTCATCAGCCGTTGGCAAGTCTTGCTGTACGTTGGCGTACTCTACGAATCGCACCAGTGCTTCACTTGATAAAATGGACAATGTCTCTACAGCTTGATATGCCAGGTTTAACAACTCCTGCCTTGTGTTCTTATCAGGCTCGGCATGCACCCTGCGAATAAAGCGGAGGATGCGGGATCGCTGCAAAGCATACACATTGCGACGAGCCGACAATGATTCCGACGCGCATATTTCTGGCCTAGGCGAAGGAAACCCGGGTGTTTGACATTGTTTTTCCAGTAGTGCCCATGATTCCAATAACGTTTGGCAAAGAAACAGTGGTAGTGAAAGCGTATTAGATAGTGACCTCCAATCCGCAACAATTACCGCTAGACGTTCGGCGGCTCGGAGTTGTATGCCTAACCACAACTCCTGATGGGGGGTGGTGATGATTGGTAAACGGGCAACGTCGTCGAATAGAAATTGGAGAATATCTGGCTCTTTGACTGATTCAGAGCTTTCTTTGGCACAAGAGTCGAGATTAGTAGTTGAAAGCGTCATGATTCGAGAAAATTCGCTTATGATTGTCCAATGTAACAGGTGTAACCAGCAATAGGTTTACGGCAACTCCCTTATCCATTATTGAGGTTGTGAATCACTGGCGGGTGCTTTACCTCGTCTTACTCTGTTTCGTGAGCGACCATGTTTGTCGCTTTTGGGAGATATATGGCATAGGTAATGCCCGCCGCTCATGGGGCACAACAAATAAAGGCAAACGGAGAGTGCGGGCTTGTAGAGTGCACAACACATCTACTAGCGACAATTGTCGGGCAGCGACTATTGATTTACTACCCAATATTATACCAAAGAGCAAGGACAGCAAAGTGGCAACAGGTGTGCTACCCTACAAACCCCGGATCACGAACACTGCGTCGCACAATCAATGTGTTGTCAAGATACTTGCCCATGGGCGTTTTTTTTACGCCACCCAACTAGCTCACTTATGCTACAATATCTGTCAGAAGCATGACCACGTAGCCGAATTAGAAATCGTTACTCTGAAATTGCCTGCCCAACTGGTACGCGAACTCAATGCTGCCGGACAATCCGTCATGGCCGATCTTCTGCAGCGCGGTTTGCGCGACCTGCACATTGAACAGGCGTTAGAGCAATACCGGCGTGGGGACAAGAGCTTTGGCGCGGCTGCTGTACAGGCCGGTCTGACGCAATCTGAAATGACTACTCATGCTTACGTCCGTGGCCCGGAACCCCCTTGCCGCGAAGAAACCCTGGCTGAAGAACTGCGATAAGCTTTACTTCCGGCGGCAACATCAGCAAATCCAATACAGATAGTAAGGGGGCGCAGACCCCCGATCAAACCGTTCCCCTTCACACAACCGATAGCAACAACCGCCGCGCCAGGTCAACGACCAGCAGCAAAATCATGGGGCTGAGGTCGAGCCCGCCCATGGGCGGCAGCAAGCGCCGGAATGGCGCCATTAACGGTTCGGTGAGTTGGTAGACGGCCTGATAGAAGCTGTTGTAGGGGCTCATGCCGGTCCACGAGAGGATGATGCGCACGAGGATGAGGAACCAGAGCGCGGTGAAAAGAAGATTGATCACTTCAGCCATGAATAAACCCTGTTGGTGTTTGTTTTTTGGTCAGGCGGCGCAGTTGATGGCGGCAGGCTGAAAATGGCAGAGCGGCTGATTCGGCCGATTTTCTCCCCCATTTTCTTCTACCCGTTACGCGAACCGACGTTAAGGAATCTGCACATCATACGGTAGCACCGGTTGAATCTGGAAGCTGCCCCGATACTCGCTGACAATGCCGGTGGCGCGGATGGAATTGCCCACCGTCAGACTGGCGGCTATCGGAATGCGTTGGAAGATGTTGGCCCAGATAAAAACCTCAATTTGCCCACTGCCGTCTTGCACCATCAGCTTGGTGCCGTTGTTAAAGGTGACGGCATCGGCAATGGCGCCGGTCACCGTCACCCGCTGCCCTGGAAAAGAGCCGGCGTCGGCCGCATTGATGGGTTGTCCGCCGGGGCCGCCCGCCGCCAAGACCCTCACGGCGCTGCCCTGGTCGGGCTGGATTTGCAACTCGTTGTCGAAGCGTGAGACGACGCCATCCACCCGCACACGCGCGCCGAGGTTGAGGGAGGGGACATCCCGGACATCGCCATACGTATCATCCCATAGCAGCAAGATCACCCGTCCGCTGCCGTCGTCAAGAGTGAACTTGAAGCCGAGCGAAAAGCTGGCGGTGTTGACGACATTGCCGATCACGGTCACCGGCGTGCCATCATCCAGGCCGGTCAGGCTGGCGATGCTGTTGATGACGGGCGTGGGGAGCGGGGTGGGCGTCGGCGTGGGGGTCGGCGTCGGGGTGTCCGTGGGCGTGGGGGTTTGGCTGGGAGTGGGCGTGAGGGTGGGCGTGGGGGTTAGGGTGGGGGTGGCGGTCGGCGGCGCCGTTGGCGTAGCGGTGGGCGTGGCCGAAGGGCGCGGAGTGGGGCTGGGCGCGGTGGTGAGGGTGGCGCTGGGCGTGACGGCATTTTCGGCCGAATCACCTGACGAACCTGGCGCAGCCTGACAGGCCATTAAGCAGAAGCAACACAAGAGAGAGACAGCGATAGTACGGAGCATAGATGGATTCCCTCACACAAGCCTGGCGCCGAATAGCGCGCGCCCAATGCGTACATGCGTCGCGCCTTCCGCGATAGCGATCTCAAAGTCGTCGGTCATGCCCATAGACAGCGTCGTCCAGTCGGCCTGCGGGACGACAGTGCGGAGCCATTCAGCCAACCGGCGGGTGCGGGCAAAGACCGACCGGATCAAGGCTTCGGGCGCATCCCAGGGCGCCAGCGTCATCAATCCCTGCGCCTGAAGATGGGGCAGGGCGGCGATGCCGGCGGCGGCTTGTTGCAACGCGTCGCGTTGGGCCGCGTCGTCTTCCCAATGGGAACAGTCGAAGCCGGATTTGGCGGCTTCGCCGGAAAGATTGACTTCCAGCAAAACGGGCAGGATTCGGCCGATTTCTGCCCGTTGCCTCTCTAAACGCGCGGCGATCTTCAGCCGATCCACCGCCTCAAAACAGTGGGCATAGGCGGCCACCGGCCCACTCTGCCGGGTTTGCAGCGCGCCGATAAAGTGCCACTGCAGGTCGGGCAGGTGGGTCAAGACGGGAGCTTTGGCGGCTAATTCGGCCGAACGATTCTCCCCAAAACAGCGCAGACCAAGCCTATAGGCCGCTTCGATGACGGCCGGTGGGTGTGTTTTACTCACCGCCACCAGCGTCACCGCCGCCGGATCGCGCCCGGCGCGCGCCGCTGCCTGCGCGATGCGCGCCTGAACGGCTTCGAGCCGGTGGCTGAGATCGTCATCCATAGCTGTCGAGCCCATTGGCCGACCCCGCATGTTCCGTTCTGTTAGCCACGCGCGCGCTCTTGCTCCACCAGCACCCGGCGCAGGATTTTGCCCGAAGCGGACTTGGGGATTTGCGGCACAAATTCGATCAGGCGAATCCGCTTGTGCGGGGCCACGCGCTCGGCCACGAAAGCCTGAATCTCTTCAGCCGTAGCCGGGCCTTTGAGCACGACAAAGGCTTTCGGCACTTCGCCGGCTTCCTCATCCGCGCGGCCGATGACGGCTGCATCGGCTATGGCCGGGTGCGACAACAGAATCGCCTCCAGTTCGGCCGGAGCTACCTGGAAACCTTTGTATTTGATCAACTCTTTGACGCGGTCAACAATATAGAAGTAGCCGTCCTCGTCGGCGTAGCCGATGTCGCCGGTGTGTAGCCACCCGTCGCTATCCAGCGTGCCGGCGGTGGCTTGCGGGTTGTTGAGATAGCCTTGCATGACCTGCGGGCCGCGAATCCACAGTTCGCCGTGCGCATTGGCTTCCAGCGCCTGGTTGAGGACGATGTCCATGATCTGCACTTCGGTGTTGGGGATGCAGGGGCCGATGCTGCCGGGTTTTGTTTCGCCGGGGGGAATCGGCCGAAAATGCGTCACCGGGCTGGTTTCCGTCATGCCATAGCCTTGCGACACCGCGCAGCCCAATCGAACGCTGCACGCCTGCTCCACTTCCGGCCCTAATGGCGCCGCCCCCGACAGAATGGCGCGGAGGCTGAGATTGAACTTGTCCACCAGCGGATGCTTGGCTAGCCCCAGCACAATCGGCGGGGCCAGGTGCGCATAGGTCACCCGGTAATTCTGCAAAATGGTCAGAAATTGCTCCAAATCAAAGCGCGGCATGGTCACCACAGTCGCTCCCAGGTGGAGCGCATAACTCATAATCACGACCATGCCATAAATGTGGAAAAACGGCAAGACGCCCAGCAAGATATCGTCGTCGTGCACTTCCAATTTGCCGCTCTGAATGCCTTTCAATTGCGCTAGATTCGCCACGAGATTGTAGTGCGTTAACATGACGCCCTTGGGCAAACCGGTCGTGCCGCTGGAATAAGGCAGCACCACCAGGTCGCGTTGCGCGTCAATCGTGACCGCCGGCAGTTGTCCGGCGTTGCGCAGCAGGGCCGAGAAAGGCGTGGCCCCTTCCGCCTCGCCAAAGACGAAAATTTCTTCAATGCCGCCGGCTTCTTGGGCGGCCGCTTGCGCGTTTGGCAGGAAAGGGGGCACGGTCAACAGATAGCGCGCTTTGGCGTCGCGTAGCTGATGGGCTAATTCGTGGGGCGTGTAAAGGGGGTTCACCGTGGTGACGATGCCGCCTAACGAGGCGACAGCGTGAAACGCCACCGCATATTCAGGCAGATTCGGGCTGTAGATGGCGAACACGTCGCCTTTGACGAAGCCGCGTTGCGCCAGGCCGGCGGCGGCGTGTCGAATGGCCCCGGCTAACTGGCCGTAAGTGAGGGTGCGCCCACTCGGGCCGTCAATCAAGGCGGGTTTGTCGGCTAACTCGACGGCGCGCTCCAAGACATATTGGGTTAGCGGGACGGCAGGAATCTCAACATCAGGAAATGGGCTGTGAAAGATCATGCGGGTCTCCCAGAATGCAGGTTATGACAGTTGGCTTCCCAGACAAGCGTCACCTATGACCGGCTGGGGCCAACGCACCCATAGTATACAGCCAGCCGCGGCGCAGGAATAGGAAACGGACCTGCCGGATGAGAGACGAACCGACCTGTCGGCCATGAAGCGCCGCCGCGGTTGGCGAGGCGCGTCAAGGCGGGCTGAGGGACTGGGTTAGAAATCTACCAGACGGGCCAAACCGCGCGGACGCAAGGTGCGGTAGGTTTCCACCTGACCGGAGATGAGTTCCGGGCCGCCGATGCTCGTGCGCTGGGTGGTTAGCAAGGCTACCGTGTGGACGGCAGCTTCGGTGGCCGCGCCGCGCAAGTTGACTTGCGGCACAACCAACGTCAGGCTCACGGTGCGGAGGTCGGCGATGTATTCCAGGTCAACAGTGACGAGCGTGCCCACCGGGCTGTCGGTCACGCGCATCTCGTCCGCTTGAAACGTGAGGCTGAGGTGTTTGTTGGTGTAGGTTAGTTGGGGCGGGCCGGAGAAGCTGCTGGTAGCATAGGTGAGGGTGATGTTGCCGCTGGAGAGGATAAAAAGATTCGGCCGATTCGACATGCTGTGCCTCCGTATCAAGGTGGGTGATCAACTTCTACCAGTCTAAACCAAGTTGGCCTCCGGCAACAGACCGAAAAGTGCTCACTATCTATTCAATCGGCCGACTATAGGCCAAAATGAGGCGCAAACAGGCGTTCGCGTCTCAGGCGACATGGCGATCAATTCGACGGGAACAACCGAAAACTGAGGGGTTGGCGCTTAGGCGGCGGGTTTCTTCTCGTCGTCCGTTTCGGCCGAATCCTCTTGCGTGCCTTCTTTCAGCCCCTGCCGGAAAGCGGTAATCCCTTTGCCCAACTCGCCGCCGATCTTACTGATCCGGCCGACGCCGAAAATGAGGACTACTACCAACAGAATAATGATCCATTCCCATCCACCAGCCATGATGCATTTCTCCTGGTCTAAAAGCGTCGCCAGTCAAGTTTGTGGCGACAATTAGGGCAATTATAACTGCGGCGCAGCGGGAGGGGGGGAGGGATTCGGCCGATTCTGACCCATTGCTCATGCGCGCGCGTCTCACACAGCGCCCCCGGCAGAGCTTTGCCGGGGGCGCAACATACCCACGCGATTACCTGTTTGTAGCTACCGGCCGGTCGCCGAGAATTGGCGTTCGACCGTGGGCGGCAAGTCGCAGCCATACAACGAGCGAATCATCGTCCAACGGCCATACATGTTACCCGGCGTTGTCATTGTGCCCGAATAAGCCATGGCGGGCTTGTTATATTTCCCAACATAGGTAGCCAAGCCGCCCATGGTGTAATTCATGGTGATAGTCGGGCTGGTGACCACAAAGGTG
>JAYRVN010000226.1:0-8348 GCA_041918535.1 Chloroflexota bacterium | reverse complement strand
CTCTGGCTTGGCGCATGACCCAATTGACCAGTTCTGTCTCAGCGGGCTTTGTCTATGAGCTGGGCGGAAGGATTGTCGGCAATGTCTCGATCATCCCCACGCACCGGGCAGGCCGCTTCGTCATTGCTAATGTCGCCGTACACCCGGACTCCCAGCGGCAGGGAATCGGGCGGCAACTGACGGCGGCAGCCCTGGCGCATCTGCGACAACATCAGGCGCACACGGCCGTGTTGCAAGTGGCGGTGGACAATCCAGGGGCGCGCCGTTTATATGAGAATTTGGGCTTTGAGGTGGTGGGCGAGTGCACAACCTGGCAATCTTCTGCGCGAGCTTTGCGGGAAATCCCGGACAATTCCCAATTCGCCATCCGGGCCTTGCGCGCGCGCGAATACAAGGCGGCGTATCAAATAGACCTGGCCAGCCAACCGGCTGACCTGAACTGGCCGGACGCAACCCAACCGGAGACTTACAAGCGCGGGGTGTGGCAATGGTTGGACAGTTTTCTAAACGGGCAGCAAGCGGAGACGTGGGTTGTGCCGGATGAACAGGATCGCCCATTGGCGCTGGCGAGCATCTGGAGCGCATGGGGACGTCCGCATGAGATGACGGTGCGGGCGCCGGCGGAGTGGCAAGCAACGTTGACGCGCCCGTTGTTGGCGAAGTTATTGCGTCGTCTGACTTATTTGCGCCAGCGTCAGGTGACGATCGATCATCGGGCGGATGATGTCGAGATGAACGCGTTGTTACCGGAGGCGGGGTTTCGGCCGAAACGCACGTTAACAACCATGCGGATCAATTTGAGATGAGGGGTAGCGAGAAATGGCAACTACACAAGAGCGATTAGAAGTTTTGCGAATGATTGAGCAGGGCAAAATTACGGCTGAAGAAGGGGCGGCGCTGCTCAAGGCCCTGCAGGAAGGCGCGACGGAAAAATCGGCCGAATCCCCGGGCAGCGCCAGTCAACCCCGTTGGTTTCGCGTGCGCGTCACCGATACACGCTCCGGACGCAACAAAGCCAATGTCAATATCCCAATGGGATTAGTCAATATCGGGCTGCGCATGGGGGCGCGCTTCGTCCCCAACACCGATACAGACCAATATACCCAACTGGTGCAAGCCATCAAGTCCGGTCGTCAGGGCAAGATATTTGAGGCCACCGACGAATCGAATTTTGAACGGGTAGAGATTTTCGTCGAATAGGTCGAGCCTACCCAGCCGGCAGCGGTACATCCCCCACCGCTTCGCGCCGCTCCAGAATGAACGAGTGGAACCCGTACGCATGGTCTGCATCAGCCGGGTGAGTCGCGCGCCACACCACCTGCCACGCCCGCCAATCTACCGGCGGGAACCAGGTGTCGCCGTCCAGTTCTGCCTCCACAACGGATAGGTAGAGCCGATCGGCGAATGGCAAGGCCAGCGCATACACTTCAGCCCCGCCGATAACCACCACTTCCTCCGCCGCGCCCGCCGCCGCCAACGCCGCCTCGAGCGAGGGCACTACCACGCAGCCCGGCGCGACGAACGCCGGTTGCCGGGTCAGCACCAGGTTCTGCCGTTTTGCCAGCGGGCCGTTTATGGATTGATAGGTGCGTCGCCCCATCAAGACCGGTTTTCCCAAGGTCATCCGGCGGAACCAGCGCATCTCAGCCGGCAAGCGCCAGGGCAAACGCCCGTCGGCCCCGATCAGGCCGCGCCGATCCATGGCAACCATCAAACTCAGCCGCGGTCCGGTCATGCTGTGGCGTAATCACACCGCCACCGGCGCTTTGATCGCCGGATGGTAGCGGTAATTGACCAATTCAAAGTCCGCGTAGCGAAAGTCGAAAATGTCCTGGATGGCCGGGTTCAAGCGCATGCTGGGCAAGGGGAAAGGCTCACGCGTTAGTTGAAGCTCGGCCTGCGTCAGATGATTCAGATACAAATGGGCATCGCCGAAGGTGTGAATGAACTCGCCGGGCGTCAGACCTGTCACCTGGGCCAGCATGAGGGTCAACAGCGCATAGGAGGCGATGTTAAAGGGCACTCCCAGAAAAATATCGGCGCTACGCTGGTAGAGCTGGCAAGAAAGGCGTCCGTCCGCCACATAAAATTGGAACAAGCAATGACAGGGCGGTAACGCCATTTGCTGGATGGCGGCGACATTCCAGGCGCTGACAATGAGGCGGCGTGAGGTGGGTTGGCGTCGAATTTGTTGCACCAACTGGCTGATCTGATCAATGGTTTGCCCGTCAGGCGCGGGCCAGGCGCGCCATTGCGCGCCGTACACCGGCCCCAGCTCGCCTTCGGCGTCAGCCCATTCATCCCAAATACTGATATTATTCTGGTGTAGATAGGCGATGTTGGTAGCCCCGCTCAAGAACCAGAGCAATTCATGAATGATGGCGCGCACAGGCAGTTTCTTGGTCGTGACAAGGGGAAAACCGTCAGCCAGATTGAACCGCATTTGGTAGCCGAAAATACTCAGCGTACCGACGCCGGTGCGGTCTTCGCGGCGTAAGCCGTGGTCTTTCACATGGCGCATGAGGGTCAGGTAAGGTGGCATCGGCCGAACTCCACATTAGGATCCACCGCGATTGTAACCCTAACGCTGCGGTTAAGCTATGTCGGCGCGGTCTTGGCAAATGCGACTTTTCTTGCTAGAAATAGGGTATGAGTGATTCGGCCGAATTTATGCCTCCTCCCCTCCAAGCCCTCATCCACGAGTTCCAACTCTGCCAGGGCGCGGAAAAACTTGAATATCTGCTGGAGTTAGCCGAACAATTGCCTCCCTTGCCGGCGCGCCTACGCGCACAGCGGGATACGGCCCAGCCTGTCCACGAATGCATCACCCCTGTCTTCATCTACGGCGAGCAGGAGGATGGCCGGATGCAGTTCTACTTTGACGTCTCGCCGGAATCGCCCACCGTTCGCGGCTTCGCCAACATTCTGGCCCGCGGGCTGAATGGCTCCACGCCGGAGCAAATCCTGCGCGTCCCCAATGAATTTTATTTGCAGACCGGTTTACAACAAGTGCTTTCCGGTCAACGCTTGAACGGTATCAGCACATTCATCAGCTACGTGAAGCGCATTGCCGCCCAGCATTTAGACTAAAACGGGATTAAGGCGCAGCCAACGTCAGGCTGCCGGAATCGCCGTCAACCGTCAACAAGGTGCGGTTGGTGGCTGTGGCATAGTCGGTTGTCTCCCAGGTTTCCTCATCACCACTTTGTTCGACCCGCTCAAAGCGCCCGCCGGCGCTGAAGCCGCCGCTGCCGGGTTGCACCACGACTCGCGCCGCCATGGTGGACGGCACGCGCACGGTGATACTGCCCGACCCACCCTGAAGCTGAACATCAGGCCGTCCTCGCGCCGGCAAACTGAGATTGACGCTGCCGGAGCCGCCATCCAGCTCAACATTGTAATCGCCGTCCGCCAGCATCAGCGTCACGGAGCCTGAGCCGCCGTTCAGACTCAAGCGTCTCACGCTCAAACCGACAAGGTCAACAAAGAGCGAACCGGAACCGCCATCCAGCGTCAGATCGAGCGCGACATCCCGTTGTACACCAAGCTGCCATTTGTCTTGAGCGCTGAAGGTTGTCCAGTTAGCTGGGTTGAGAAACCACCATTCCTGGCTTTGCGTATCCAGGTTCACGTCGGCGTTGGCCCCGGCCTGATTGGTCTCAAAGATCAGGTCGCCGATGTAGGTGATGGTTCCGTGCATAAGGTTGGGATCGTCGGCGGGCAAGGCGGTAAATTCGGCCGAAACCTGACTAAAGCCAATCTCAATGTCAGCCGCAGTCACCCCCTCCGGCGCAAACTCAATCGCTTGATTGCGCACAACTTCCCCCGCAGCATTCAATTTCTGCACCCAGGGCAACGCGCTTCCCCAAAACAGCACATAAGCCACGCCTCCCACAGCAATCAGGCCGACCAACGCACTCAACCACGTGCCGAATGGCCGAGGGGCCTGTCGCACCAGCAAGTTCACCCCCCACAAAATCAACATCACCGGCCATAGACGCAGTAACAGCGTCCAATTCACCGCCGGCAACAAGCCCAAATTCGCCAGCAAGAAACCCACTCCCAGGGCGATCAACACAATCGGCCCGAAGAGCGAAGGCGTTTGGCGAAAGCTCATGCCGCGTTGAAATTTGTCATCCTCTGGTTTAGCTTGGGACATACGCACACCTCATTGTCAATGGAATCGACCGCCGGTCGCGCCTGCTTCCAGCCCCGCCGCACAGCGGGCAGAAAAAACCGGACGCTATGTGCCGGCGCGTTGAGTATGTTAACTATACGTAAACAGCCTTGGGAAGTTGCGTTGACAAGCGTCCAGCTTTGGACTAAAATCACTACGCTCTCAGGCTAATTCCGTCGGAAACCGACCAGCCTGACAGCCAAATTGTAGCCCCTACCTTCATTGAAAATCTGGGTTTAAGAGGTTTTCCAGGTCATGAAAGAATACTCTACCGAGCAAATCCGCAATGTTGCCCTGATCTCCCACAACGGCGCGGGCAAAACGACCCTGGTCGAACGCATTCTATTCGATTCAGGTGTGCTCACACGCATGGGTTCCGTACAGAATGGCAACGCCGCCATGGATTTTGATCCTGAAGAAGCCGAACGCCAGGGTTCAATCTCCACAGCCCTGGCGCCCATCGAGATCAACAACCACAAATTGAATCTACTCGATACACCCGGCTACTTCGACTTCGTTGGCGAAGTCAATGCAGCCTTGCGCGTCGCAGACGGCGCTCTCTTGTTCGTGGAAGCGGTCGCCGGAGTAGAAGTTGGCACCGAAATCATGTGGACGGAAGCGCATGATAAGCGTCATCTGCCCATCGTGTTGGTTATCAACAAGATGGATCGGGAAAACGCGCGCGTCAGCCGGGTTATGAACAGCCTTGCCGAAAATCTTCCGGAGGCGCGCTTCATCAACCTGCAACTGCCAATCGGAGAGGCGGCCGGCTTCAAGGGGGTTGTTGACCTCGTTCATGAGCGGGCGTACCTGGGTGAGAAAAGCACCCCCGGCCCTATTCCGGCGAATATGGTGGATGCGGTGGAAGAGGCGCGGCTGGCTCTGGTGGAAGTGGCGGCTGAAGGAGACGACGACCTGCTGGAGAAATATTTCGACGATCAGCCCTTGACCGCTCAGGATATCATCCGCGGTCTTAAGGCCTCAATGAAAAAGGGCAGTATCGTGCCGGTTATTTATTGCTCCGGCCAAACTGGCGTGGGGGTCACGCCTTTGCTAGAAACCTTGCTCCAACTCCTGCCCGCGCCACATGAGGCTGAGCCAACGAGCGCCACAGATAAAGCGGGCAACTCCATCAGCGTCGAAGTGAAAGACAAAGCGCCGTTGGCGGCGCTAATTTTTAAGACGCGCGAAGATGCTTACGGCAAAACGAGTTTCATTCGCATCTACAGCGGTGTTCTGGATGCGGATAGCCGTGTGTGGGACTCAAAGCTGGAAGCCGAAGTGCGAGTAGGTGCGCTGAGTGTGCCCCGCGGCAAGGAGCAGATTGCGGTAGCGCATTTACACGCCGGGGACATCGGCAGTGTAGTGAAGTTGGGCGATGTGCAGGTCAATCATACCTTATGCCTGCGCACCCAACCGCTCCACCTCGCGCCTATCACCCAACCGAACCCAATTTATTCAGTCGCAATTCATCCGGAAAGCCAATCGGATATGGCGAAATTGAGCGAGGCGCTGGCGCGCTTGATGGGCGAGGATATGACGCTGCATGCGACGCATGAGCGAGCGACGCATGAGCAGATTTTGTGGGGTATGGGGGATGTGCATCTAGCCATTGCGGTGAAGAAACTGGCGTCTAAGTTTGGCGTGAATGTGACGACCTCGACGCCAAAGGTGCCGTTCCGCGAGACGATTACGAAAACAAATTCGGCCGAATACACCCACAAGAAACAAACCGGCGGCGCCGGCCAATATGCCCGTGTTTTCCTGCGCGTGGAGTCGCTGCCCGATGATGCCGAATTTGAGTTCACGTCTGAAGTTTTCGGCGGCGCGATCTCTGCCCCCTTTGTCGCGGCCACCGAAAAAGGCTGCCGGCAAGCTCTGGAATCAGGCGCCTTGGCCGGCTACCCCCTGACCGGTGTGCGCTGCATCGTCTATGATGGAAAGGAACATCCGGTTGACTCGAAAGAAATCGCTTTCCAGGTGGCAGGCCGCGAAGGCTTTAAGAAAGCCGTTCTCGGCGCAGACCCGGTGCTGCTAGAACCGTTGTATAACGTTCAGGTAATCGTCCCTAATGAAAACATGGGCGACATTATGAGCGACCTCAACACCCGGCGGGCAAAAGTCAGCGGCATGGAACAGATCGGGACACGGGCGATTGTGCGGGCGGAAGTCCCCCTGGAAAAGATGCAACGCTACCTGGTCGATTTGCGCTCCATGACACAAGGGCGGGGCGTCTATAGCATGGAATTCAGCCGTTATGGACGCATGCCGGCGCATCTGCAACAACAGCTCGTCGAGGCGGCGCACAAGGAACATCACGAAGAGTAAGCAGACGACGGCAACGCTTGTGGGCGTTCCTGACAAAAAGGGAGGTTGGGCAGATAGGTAGGCCCAATCTCCCTTTTTTTATGTCCACAGATAGGCGGCAAGGAGAAATTCGGCCGAATTTCCTCAATCTCCCACCCAATTCCCATCTATTGTACCTAAAGTACCATAGCCCCCGGCAGAAGAACACCCTAGAATAAGCTAACAGTAGAGAATGTTGGCGGGTAACGACCCCAAGCTCAGCCTCATCTCGTTATCGTCAGCTTGTGACTTGTAACGCGCCAGGATGTCTATTGTGCACAGTAATAGTAATACGCCGACCATCATCAATATCGGATTCATAACGGCCGGCGTTCCATGTATTCGAAGCGGGGGTCTGACTTGGCACACGGTATCTTGTATCGGATTATTGCTGTTGTATTCCTAGCCTTTATCATCACTATCTCTTCCCAACCCACCCTGGCGGATGGCCACTCCCTGGGACAAACACTCAATCTGACCTGGGGCGTATTCGATCCGCTCCAACGCCCTGTCCAGCAACTTTTGCCTGACAACTGGCAGTTCGACAGCGCCCAGGCCGCTGACAATCGTTACTACCTTGTCCAGCTACGCGGTCCAATCCACGCCGCCGACAAAGACGCCCTGGCGCACCTGGGCATGCAAGCCCTAGACTACGTGCCGCAATTCGCCTTCATCGCCCGCATCGCGCCGGCGAACGTCAACGCCATCACCCATCATCATCTGGTGCGCTGGATAGGGCCTCTCCAACCCGCTTTTCGTATCCGCCCCAGCTTGCTCGACACGCCTGACGGCAGCGGCGAGTCGGATCAACTGCTCATCTCCACCTTCTCCGGTGAGTCTCTAGCCACCATCGCCGATCAAGTTGAGGCGCTTGGCGCGCAACTGCTCGATAGCACAGCCGATGAATGGCAGGGCAAACTCCTCATAAACCGAGGCGACGCCGCCTTAAACGCCCTCGCTGCCATTAACGGCATAGCCTGGATCGAACCGGCGCCACAAGGGGAATTATCCAACGACATGGCCTCAAACATCACTTTGTTTGACGCCGTCTGGTCAAGCGTCAGCCTGCGGGGGCAGGGGCAAATCATCGCCATGGCCGATACCGGCCTGGACAAAGGCTCTTGCACCCCCGCGCTCCTGCATGATGATTTTGAAGACGGGGCCGGTCAAAGCCGGTGCGATGCCATCTATGACCGCTCCGGTGATGGCCCACAAGATACAAACGGGCATGGGACGCATGTCGCCGGCATCGCCGTGGGCAATGGCGCGCGGTCGGGCAGCGACCCCCTGAATCACGCGTATGCCGGTTTTCTGGCGGGCGCCGCTCCCGAAGCGCGGCTAATTATGCAAGCGCTAATGACCAACAGCGGCTTCCTCAACCTGCCGTTGGATCTAAATCCGATGTTCCAACAAGCTTACGACAATCCTGCCGGGAGCGGGCGCGCCTTCATCCATTCCAACAGTTGGGGCATTTCTAATTCCAATGGCCTCTACAGCTCGCATTCGCGCGATGTGGACGAATTTATGTGGGCGCATCCCGAATTCTTGATCCTGTTCGCATCCGGTAACAGCGCTCGCGACAACAACGGCGATGGCGTCATTGATACGCTATCGGTGATCAGTCCCAGCACAGCCAAAAACAGCCTATCCGTAGGCGCCTCTGAAAGCCTGCGCCCAACGACCGCCTCTTGGGCAAGCTACTCTTCGGCCGAACCCATCCACAGCGACCTGGTGGCCGACAACGCTGCCGGGCTGGCCGCCTTCAGTGGTCGCGGCCCCACCGCAGACGGACGCTACAAACCGGATCTAGTCGCGCCCGGCACCT